>JAOUHV010000032.1 GCA_029884425.1 Gammaproteobacteria bacterium | reverse complement strand
CCATGCACGAAGCACAACTCAGCGTCAAACTAACTGACCAGGTCAATTTGAATTTGAAATTACTGGTCAAGCACGACAATCGCCCACCGCTCGAAGTTAAAACCACCGACATCAGCTATCGCACCGCGCTTGAGTATCGTTTTTAAACAACTTGCGCGGGAGATCGTTTAGGCGCTTGCAGAATTTACTCCACGCAAGGGGGGGGGAGTTCTGTTTAAGCTGTCGCCGATGTTTTGCTGCGTTTGGCGGCCTTGAAATCCAGTGCAACTTCACCACGCACCACTTCGATCACATCACCCGGCATAAACTGACCGGACAAAATCGCCTGCGCCAATGGATTCTCGATGTTTTGCTGAATCGCCCGTTTGAGCGGACGTGCACCATACACCGGGTCATAGCCTGCTTCGGCAAGAAAATCCAACGCCTGATCGGTCAAACTCAAATCCATATCGCGATCCTGCAAACGCTTGCGCAGGTAGGCGATCTGAATATTGGCGATGGAATGGATCTGCGCACGGCCCAGCGGATGGAACACCACCACATCGTCCACACGATTGATAAATTCAGGACGGAAATGTTGACCAACCACATCCATCACCGCATTTTTCATCGCGCTGTAATTTTCTTCACCGCTCATGTCCTGAATCAACTGCGAACCCAGATTGGATGTCATCACCACTACGGTGTTGCGAAAATCCACCGTACGACCTTGACCATCGGTGAGACGACCATCATCGAGTACCTGCAGCAACACGTTGAACACATCGGGATGTGCTTTCTCCACTTCGTCCAGCAGAATGACCGAGTAAGGTTTGCGACGCACCGCTTCGGTAAGATAGCCACCTTCTTCATAACCCACGTAGCCAGGAGGTGCGCCGATCAAACGCGCCACCGAATGCTTCTCCATAAATTCCGACATATCGATGCGCACCATGGCATCCTGGGTGTCGAACAAAAATTCCGCCAGCGCCTTGGTCAATTCGGTTTTACCCACGCCGGTTGGTCCCAGAAACAGGAACGAACCATTGGGACGATTGGGATCAGACAACCCAGCGCGAGAACGACGTATCGCATTGGCCACCGCAGTCACCGCCTCGGCCTGACCAACGACACGCTTGCCCAAACTGTCTTCCATGCGCAGCAGTTTTTCTTTCTCGCCTTCGAGCATTTTGGTCACCGGAATGCCTGTCCACTTGGAAACCACTTCGGCAATTTCTTCGTCGGTCACTTTGTTGCGCAGCAGTTGCGCTTCTTTTACCGGGACACGATCTGCCGCCGCCAGACGTTTTTCCAACTCAGGAATACGACCGTACTGCAGCTCGGACATGCGCGCCAAATCGCCTGCGCGATGCGCAGTTTCCAGTTCCTGGCGGCAACGATCCAATTCCTCTTTGATGGATTGCGAACCTTGCAGCGCCATTTTTTCTGCTTTCCAGATTTCTTCCAGATCAGAATACTGCTTGCTCAACTCGTCGATTTCCTGCTGCAAATTTCCCAGACGTTTTTTCGAGGCTTCATCAGTTTCCTTTTTCATCGCTTCGCGTTCAATTTTCAACTGAATCAAGCGACGATCAAGTTTATCCATTTGCTCTGGCTTGGAATCGATTTCCATCCGAATCCGCGACGCGGCTTCGTCAATCAAATCGATCGCCTTGTCCGGCAATTGACGATCGGTAATGTAGCGATGCGACAACGTCGCCGCAGCAACAATCGCCGGGTCAGTGATGTCGACACCGTGATGAACTTCGTATTTTTCTTTCAAGCCACGCAGAATCGCCACGGTGTCTTCCACGGAAGGCTCATCGACCAACACTTTCTGGAAGCGACGTTCCAGCGCAGCATCTTTTTCAATGTACTGGCGATATTCGTCCAGGGTAGTCGCGCCCACGCAGTGCAACTCACCGCGCGCCAGTGCAGGCTTGAGCATATTGCCCGCGTCCATCGCGCCTTCTGCCTTGCCCGCGCCAACCATGGTGTGCAATTCATCGATAAACAGAATCACCTGACCTTCCTGCTTGGACAAATCATTGAGTACAGCCTTGAGGCGTTCTTCAAATTCGCCACGGAATTTTGCGCCGGCAATCAGCGAGCCCATGTCCAGCGACAGCAACCGCTTGTTCTTCAGACCTTCAGGTACTTCGCCCTTGATAATGCGCTGCGCCAAGCCTTCAACAATGGCGGTTTTACCCACGCCAGGCTCACCGATCAGTACCGGATTATTTTTGGTACGGCGCTGCAGTACCTGCACCGTGCGACGGATTTCATCATCACGACCAATCACCGGGTCGAGTTTGCCTTGTTCTGCGCGCTCGGTTAAATCGATGGTGTATTTTTCCAGGGCGCGACGATTTTCCTCGGCATCTGCATTATTCACGCTTTGTCCGCCGCGCATTTTTTCGATGGTTTTTTCCAGCGAACCTTTGGCCGCGCCGGCCTTGCGCATCAGTTCACCCAAAGCGCCCTTGTCTTCCAGTGCGGCCAATACAAAAAGCTCGCTGGAAATGAAGGCATCCTTGCGCTGCTGGGCCAATTTGTCGGTGACATTGAGCAGTCTGCCCAAGTCATTGGACACATGCACATCGCCCGAGGTGCCGGACACCTTGGGTAAACGCTCCAGTGCTTCACCCAGCGCCGAGCGCAACTGATTCACATTCACATCGGATTGCGTCAACAGGTGTGGCACGGTACCGCCATCCTGATCCAGCAGCGCACGCATCAAGTGCACAGGCTCTATAAATTGGTGGTCGCGTCCCACGGCCAGACTTTGCGCGTCCGCCAGGGCCATCTGAAATTTGCTGGTCAGTTTATCCATTCGCATGGCTGTACTCCGGTAAAATTGGCTATTGGACACTAGATGGGGATGGGGTTCATAAACTTCAAGCACCCACATTCCATTTCTTTAAGTAACGCTTTAATTGGCCGATAATTCGGTGAATAATACAACCCCACATGCGTCCCCACGATTGATCCGGGGTAATCAGGTTAGGAGTCCATTGCAGTATGCGTTTGCTTATCGTTGAAGACGACCAATTGCTTGGTGATGGAATACAGGTTGGATTAACGCAGGAAGGCTATGCCGTCGATTGGGTAGAGGATGGCGAGGCTGCGGAAACCGCGATGAAAACCAACGAGTACGAATTAGTGGTACTGGATCTGGGCTTGCCCAAAAAAGCCGGCCTGGATGTGCTCAAGGGCATGCGCGCCCGCGACATCGACACCCCGGTGATCGTTCTCACCGCCCAGGATACCGTCGAAGACCGCATTCTGGGTCTGGACAGCGGTGCCGACGATTACATTACCAAACCCTTTGACCTGGACGAATTGGGCGCGCGGATTCGTGCGCTGCTGCGCCGTCGCGGCGGCCGGACTTCGCCCGTCATCCAGCACAACAGCATCACCCTGGACCCGGCTTCGCACACCGTCACCAAAGAAGGCAAATCGGTGGATATTTCACCGCGCGAGTTCACCATTTTGCTGCTGTTACTGGAAAACATGGGCAAAGTGATGTCGCGTTCGCGCCTTGAGGAAGGTCTGTACGCCTGGAACGATGAAGTCGAAAGCAACACCGTTGAAGTTCACATTCATCACCTGCGTAAAAAACTGGGGGCCGAGTTGATTCGCACCATTCGCGGTGTCGGCTACATCATCGACAAAGCCAAATAGGGTGCAACATTGACCCCCTACCTGCGGCAGCGCCTCATCACTCTGTTGTTACCGATTGTTGCGCTGTTGTGGCTGTTCACTGCGGTTCTGAGTTATTTTGAAACCCGTGGCGAAGTCACCTCGCTGCTGGACAACCAACTCACCCTGTCCGCACATGCGCTGCTGGCAATCAGCCAGAATAAACTGGATCAGATCGGCAGCGAACAGGAACAACTCGACATGGCGCAAAACCTGTTGCAGCAGGAACTGCCCTACGAGAACAAACTGATCTTCCAGGTCTGGCGGGATGGCAACCAGCTGATGCTGCGTTCGCAAAACGCGCCCTACACCGCGCTAACCAAATCGACCGAAGGCTTCAGCGAAGTCCGCGTCAATGGCCAGTACTGGCACATGTACGCCCTGCAATCCGCCGATGAACACTTGCGGGTACTGCTGGGCGAACCCAGTGACAATCGCGACACCCTGACCAATGCCATCGCGCTGCGCAATTTAATACCCCTGTTGATGAGTTTGCCACTGCTGGTTGTCATGCTGTGGCTGGGCATCGGTCGCGGCCCGGAAATGCTGCAGCACATTACCGAAGAAATGCAAAAGCGCGGCCCCAGCAATCTGCGCCGGATTGATGAAAAAACCATCCCACCCGCTGCGCGACCACTGGCCACGTCGATGAACAAACTGTTTAATCACCTCAAAACCGCGTTCGACAGCGAGCGCCGCTTTACTGCCGATGCTGCGCACGAATTGCGCACGCCGCTGGCCGCGCTGAAAACTCACGCCGAAGTTGCGCTGCAAGCCAAAAACCCGGAAGAACAACAACAGGCGCTGCGCCAAGTAGTTCGTGGCGTCAATCGCGCCACCCGCATGGTGGAACAACTGCTAACTCTGGCGCGACTCGACCCGGATACCGGGCTGACCAATATTCGCCGCACTGATTTGTTCATCATCGCCGAAACCATCATCAGCGACGAAGCGCTGCTGGCGTTTGAAAAACATATTGAAATCGGCCTGACCGGCACCCGAGGCAAGTTTTTGAACGGCGCGGCCGATGCAGTGGCGGTATTGATTCGCAATCTGGTCGACAATGCAATTCGCTACACGCCTGAAGGTGGTGAAGTAGAAGTCATCGTTGATCAGGACGAAGCCACTGGCGAGGTCATTCTGCGCGTTGCCGACAACGGCCCCGGCATTCCTGCTGAAGATCGCGAACGGGTGTTTCAGCGATTTTTCCGCCGCCTGGGCACCAAGTCACCAGGCACGGGATTGGGATTGTCGATCGTCAGCCGGATTGCCGATCTGCACGATGCTCGCATCGAACTGGGCGAAGCGCATCTCGGCGGTTTGCTGGTCAGTGTTTATTTCAAATCAGCGGAAAACTTCATGCCGATGGGCCCGCAAATTCCGCCCACCAACAGCGCCGAATAATCAGCGTTTAAACTGTATCGGTTGTGGATAAGGCCACAATTCCGAAAACACTTTGCTGCGATTGGCGTCCAACACCAAGCGAATGTGGTCACGGGTAAATTCACGGCCATTGTTCAAACCACAGGCATGCGCCAGCTTATCGATTTCAACATTCACCCAATGGGCATAATTAGCAACGCGCTTGTATTTTTCCATCACCACCAAACCGCGCTGCAGACGTTTGTTGTGGGTCGTGATGCCGGTTGGACATGTATCCTGATGACACTGCATGGACTGTATACAACCCAGCGAAAACATAAATCCCCGCGCGGAGGCCACAAAATCCGCCCCCGCGCACAAGGCCCATGCGGCATTGGCGGAGGTCACCAGTTTACCCGAGGCAATCACGCGAATATGCTGGCGTAAGTCGTATTGAATCAGGCTATCGACAAACATCGGCAATGATTCGCGCAATGGCAAGCCGGCGTAATCAGCCAATACTTGCGGCGCAGCACCCGTACCTCCATCACCACCGTCGATGGTAATAAAATCCGGTGCCGAATGAACTCCGCGACGATGAATTTCTTCAAACAGCTGATGGGCAAACACGTCACTGGAGTACACCATTTTGAAACCCACTGGCCGGCCAGTGACACTGCGAATACGATCTATCATGTCCAGCAAATCACCAGCCGTTCTGATCTCGCGATGCCGATTGGGACTGCTGGACACTACCCCAACCGGAATGCCGCGCGCTTCGGCAATATCCGGTGTCACCTTCACCGCCGGCAACACACCACCCCGTCCCGGCTTGGCACCTTGGGATATTTTAATTTCAAACGCACGAACCTTTTGTCCCACTTCGCGCAATTTCAAATTGGATAAATTGCCATCTTCATCGCGCACACCGTATTTGGCGGTGCCAATCTGAAAAATAAGATCGCATTCACCTTCCAGATGGTATTTGCACAACCCACCTTCACCGGTATTCAGCCAGACATTGGCTTCTGCCGCGCCGCGTGACAGAGCGCGAATAGCTGGCGCCGACAACGCGCCATAACTCATGGCGGAAATATTGAACACATGCTTGGGCGCATACGGCAAATCACAACGCGGACCGATCACCAACGGCACGGCCGGGGTACATTCCTCTTCCAGCTTGGGATAGGACGAGCTGATAAAAATAACCGTTCCCGGTTCACGCGTGTCATGGGTTGAGCCAAAACCGATAATGCCACCCAAACCCTTGGCGGTTCGATAAATCCAGCTGCGCGTTGCCCGATCAAACGGCATTTCCTCGCGATCGTTGGCAAAAAAATACTGGCGGAAATATTCGCCCTGCCGTTCGAGAAAGTAGCGAAGATGACCTACCACCGGGAAATTTCGCAGCACCGCGTGCTTTTTCTGAAAAATATCGTGCACAAACAGCAACACCAGCGCAAACATAACAATGCCTGCCAACCACCCCGTAATGGCAAACAACAGCGGCCCTGTGCTTGTAATGATATCAATCATGGCTAATGTTCTCTCCCTCTGACGGTGGCGTGTTCAACAGTTGATTAAGATGCTCTACCGCTTGTTCGTAATCACACACCGAGCAATCCATCACCGGCAAGGCCCGAATCCGCGCCCGACTTCGCAACGGCACCGCCATCAAAGTCATACCGTGGCCTTTAATGCCTTCAATGTAGGCCGGATAAATGTTGCATCGTTGCCGGCGCGCCAATCGCACTGCGCCGCCTTTAATTTTTTTGCCGGGAACACCTGGCAACTGGATACTTCCGTGGGGAAAAACCGCCACCACTTCCCCCTTGACCAATGCCTCCTGCGCCAGGCGCATTGCCCGCTCGGGATTTTTTTCACGATCCACCGGAATACAACCCGCCAGACGAAACAGCCACGTCAACCCAAACCGCTCATATTCTTCTTGCGCAATCAAAAAACGCAATGGTCGATTCACTGCCGCAATCAACAGCAGCGGATCCAGACCAGAAACATGATTGGCCACCAACACTGCAGGCCCTGTCGCTGGCAATGGAATGTGATCACACTCCAAACGATGGTAGCGATAACTCAGCATTCGGCTTAATCCATCCACACGATTGAGCCATCGATTTCCCCAGTCAATTTGACTGGCGCGATCACATCGCTGCAAAAAGCGATGCCCCATCCAAAACATCACCAGCAAAACCAACAAAACAACAAACCATTCCACGGCAACTTATCTCAAAAAAAATACGCTTGGCGAATCATAGCACCATAGCCTAGCCCGGCTGGGCATTTTCAGCTTCGGCTTTTTTCTGCTCTTCTTCCTTCGCCTCCTGATCTTTTTCATCAATCAGATCAGTAATTAAATCCGCCATATCCTCCATGCCATTGGCCTTGGCGCTCTTTAACGCGGTCATACCATTTTTGGACTCTGCCTTCAGATCAGCACCTTGGTCCACCAACAACTGAGCCATTGCTTCCTTGCCAGTAAACGCAGCCTTCATCAGCGGCGTCATCCCATCTTCGGTTTTGGCATTCACATCCGCGCCATTACCTATCAACAGGCGCGCGATTTTCTCGTGCCCCAGACTGGCGGCATAGTGCAGCGCACTGGTGCCATCCTTGCGCGCCAAACGCACATCCGCGCCCTTGCTGACCAACATGGTCACCACTTGTTCATGGCCACCAAACACTGCCAGCATCAGCGCCGAATCCCCCGATTGCGACTGAAGATTCAGTTCCGCGCCCATGCGGTACAATTGATCAACCACCACCGCACTACCTCGCATTGCCGCGTCCATCAGTGCCGAATGGCCTTTTTTATCAAGAATATTGACGTCAGCCCCCTCTGCCAGCAAATAGGCCACCACCCTCTGATTGCCATAGGCTGCCGCCCCCATCAGGGCAGTTTTGCCATTGGCGTTGGCGACATTGACATCAGCCCCGGCCATCAAGGCAGATTTGATACGCTCAACGCTGCCTTCCCGGGCAGCGCGGATCAAATCCGCCTGAACATCGGCATAGGTTGCCCCCACCGCCGACAGCAGCAGTAGCCCCAAAAAACAGCGGCGGTACAAATTATTCATAGCCTTCCCACGGATAACGCACTCCTGCACTAATAACGACCTGTGTCCGCCCCGTCTTAAGCGCCTGCATCCGCAGTAAAAACCCGCTAGAATACGCATCATTTGATTCATAGCCCGAGGATCGCCCCGTTGAGTTCACTGCCAGACTCCCTGCCCGTCATCGTTGAAGCCGCTCTGGAAGAGGACATTGGCGACGGCGACGTCACCGCACTGTTGATCCCCGAGGAAAACGAAGCCCGCGCCACGGTCATCTGCCGTGAACCCGCAGTCATCGCCGGCACGGCCTGGTTTGACGAGGTGTTTGCCCAGTTGGACCCGGACGTGGAAGTACAATGGCAGGTTGAGGACGGCCAGTCGGTCGCGGCCAATACCCTGCTGTGCACCCTCACTGGCAACGCCCGCTCCCTGCTGACCGGCGAACGCACCGCACTGAATTTCCTGCAGACGCTGTCAGCCACCGCTACCTGTGTTCGTCGCTATGTGGATCTGGTCGAAGGCACTGGCGTGACCATTCTGGATACCCGCAAAACCATTCCCGGCCTGCGTGATGCGCAAAAATACGCCGTCACCTGCGGCGGCGGCCAAAATCATCGCCACGGTCTGTACGACGGCATCCTGATCAAGGAAAACCACATCATGGCCGCCGGCTCCATTGCCAATGCGGTCAATACCGCCCGAGACCTGGGCACCGATTTATTCATTGAGGTCGAAGTGGAAAACCTGGATGAACTGCGCCAGGCGCTGGATGCTCAGGTCGACATCGTTTTGCTGGACAACATGGATAACGACCTGTTGCGTCAGGCCGTCGCCATCAACCAAGGCCAGGCCAAGCTGGAAGCCTCAGGCAACGTCAATCTGCAAACCATTCGCGGCATCGCCGAGACCGGCGTCGATTTCATTTCCATCGGCGGTCTGACCAAAGATATCAAAGCCATTGATCTGTCCATGCGGTTTCGTCCGGTTTTCAAACTTGTTGTCAAAAACATGTAATAAAAACACAACAAATGCAGTAGGTTATTCTCTCGTTTTTTCTCTCGCAACCCTACATATTTTGCTTTCGGGCTCGATAAGTCTTCCTGGACATGTACTTCGTCCACAGTCGTACCCGAGGAAACTAGTCATGCATCCCACCGCTATTATCATCATCGTAAGCAGCATTATCTTTGCGCTCATGCTGACATTAGAAATCACTAAAGACCTGATCTTTGGCGTGGGTCTGCCATCTTGGAAAATTCAGTGGATCACTGTCATTTTGACCTGCCTTTGCACCATTATTGCTTGCAGTGCACTTTACCGCAAAATCGACCGCGCCCAATGTCAACGTTGCGAGATACGCACACGCGATGAGAAAAAAGCCGCGCTGGAAACCGTTGCACTCGCCCTCAATCATCGCCTGAACACTCTGACCAGTCATGTTCAACTCATCGAACTGGAAAACAAAACGGGACAGATCAATACACTCACCCTGGATGAACTTCGCGACTCGATCAAAGACACGGCCATTGAACTAAAACAATTCTGCAGCACCACCCCGGAAAACAAAGGCCGGCTAGTCGCAAAAAAAAGACAACTCGCATATTTTTTTAAAAAATTCACTCAGACCAAATCCATTTAATAAACCGCCGCCACTATAACAGCGAATAAACATCCATCCTCTCTTCTGCGATAACAGCTCGTCATTGCGCTCAAGGGCATTGATAAACAAACGCATTATCGTTACAGTAAATCTGGTCGTCGATGGAGCGAGCAACAAACTGGCTTGAGGCCGAAAATAGCATGCCGGCCACTGCGTCATCTGCATCGTATCCTTCATTCAATACCGCCTGAGGTGACAACATGCGCGAACATCGCCGACATTTTGTCGTTGTACTCTTCCTTTTCGCATGGCTGTACGCGATTCCCAGCGAAGCTGCACGATGTTTGTTCGTATCCTCTTATCATCCTGGCTACCCCTGGTCCGACGGCATAGAAAAAGGTCTGCGGAAAACACTCCGTGGGCATTGTGAAATTCACCAGTTCAACATGAACACCAAACGCCAAAAAGATGAAAAAATCACCCAGGCAACTGCGTTAAAAATTAAAAAGTTCATTGACCACTGGCAGCCGGATATCATCATTGCGGCCGATGATGCCGCCTCCAAATACCTGATCGTACCGCATCTGCAAAACAGCTCCATTCCAGTCATTTTTTGCGGCATCAACTGGTCCAGCCGAGAATATGACTACCCGAAAAATAACATCACCGGCATGATAGAAGTTGCACCGACAACCGAAATTTTCCACAAAATTCGCGAAATCATCCCGTCAGCTCGATCGGGGTTTTATTTGGCGGCAAACACCCTGACTGAACACAAAATCCACCCACAATTCTCACTCATCGCCCAACAAAACAACTTACAACTTACCGTGCGTCTGACAAACAACATGGCGCAGTGGCAAAGCTATTATCAGCAGGCGCAACACGCCGACTTCATCATTCTGAGTACAGAGTCCGGCATCAATGATTGGGACGAACAAAAAGCCCTTCAGACCGTCATGCAGCATGGCAACAAATTCAGCATCGCGGTTTATGACTGTATGATCAATCTCGCCAGCATGAGCATGCACAAACTCCCCGAGGAACAAGGCGAGTGGGCAGCCCGTTGCACCATCGCCATCCTTAATGACGTGCCCCCCCAAGACATTCCCGTTATTCCCAACCAGGACTGGGACATCATCAATCACTCACTGCCAAGCCAACTGGTGATCACGATCCCTGAGTACATAATCATTCAGGAAAAAGCATTCTATGCAAAATAACCTGCGTCGCGACTTTCACCGAACCTATCGCGTCCGCCTGGCAACATCGGCAGCTTTCTGCCTGCTGTTTACGTTACTGTTGATTTGGGTAGTAATTCGATTTGACATCAGTAACGCCGAAAAGCGCTTCCTCGCTAAGACCGACACTGCCTTCGTCCAGCTATTACACCAATTGGATTCAGGCAACTCGCTAATTACCGCACTAACTGGCTGGCACCATACCCACCACGGAGCAGAAAACAACGATCTGTCAACTTTTACCCGTGAAATGCAGGCCAGCTATCCACACGTCACCTCCGTCATATTTTTACCAAAGATCACCGAATCACAGCGCGCCAACTTTGAATCGGAAATGATAGACAACGGTTACGCCAACTTCAGCATCAAAGACAAAACCGATCTTCGGTTTATCACCGCCAGCAAACGCCCAGTCTATTACCCTGTTACATATCTACGCCCACTACGCCCTGAGTCTGCGGGCATTCTCGGCCTGGATATGAGTTCGCTCACCATCACCGCTGACAGCATCGACACCGCCATTCACAGCAGCAAAACCGAAGCCTCCATGCCAGTACAACTGCTTGGTGAAAAACAACTGTACCTGTTCAAAGCTGTCTACAAAGGCACTATCACTCCTGACAGCGAACAACAACGCAGCGAACAAGTTGCTGGCATCTACGCCGTCGGCATGGCGACCAACAAATTACTGGAAGCCATCAAGGAAATGATGGGCACCCCCAGCACACAGATCAAACTGGTCTACAACAAAACAACCCAGACTGGTAGTAATGTTGTTTTTGAACATTTGCCTCACGCCAATGACTTGACCAACCTTCCGCTGCATATCACCTTCAATGCCACATTAAATTTGCAGCAAATCAAACAGCCTTTTACTCTCATCATGGAGCGACAACTTCTGTTGAGCGACCTCAGCCTGACCAGCATTGCATTTATCATTATCATTGCATTGATCCTGATGCGCTCCATCCAACTGTCATTGCAGCGCGACCGGCTACATAACCTGACACACGAGCTGGCCAAGGATGATATCTTTCGCGAAAAAGAGCTGGCAGAAGTCACGCTCAACTCCATCGCTGATGGTGTTATCACCACTGACGTACACAATCTGATTGAGCACATGAATCCGGTGGCCGAAAACTTATGTGGCTGGTCATTGTCCCAGGCCAAAAAGAAACCGCTGAAAAAAATTCTGCATCTGGTCAAAAAGGTGTCCGGTCGCAGCGATGCTTTCTCCACTCAGCCACCGGGCATAGAAACCTCCAGTGAAACCCATGCAAGCTACGTCCTCAGACAACATCAGGGAAAGGAATTTGTCGTCCGCATTTCTGCCGCCCCCATTCGCAATCGCGACGGTATTGTCATGGGGAGTGTCATTGTATTTCGCGACATCACCAAAGAACAAAAACTGGCAGAAATGCTCAGCCATCAGGCCCGCCACGACGAATTAACCGGCTTGCTCAATCGCCGCGAGTTTGAGCGCAGCCTGAGACTCGCATTAAAATCACCGACATCACTACAGACTGATGTTCTGTGCTACCTCGACCTGGATCAATTCAAACTGGTCAATGACACCTGTGGCCATATGGCGGGGGATGAACTGCTCAAACAAATCAGTAACGCACTCAAGCAGAGTCTTGGCCCACAAGATATTTTCGCCCGCCTGGGCGGCGATGAATTTGGCATTTTATTCCACCAGCGAGACATCGGTGAAGCGGTCGAAGCCGCATCGCAATTACAACACAAAATTCGGACGCACCGTTTTAGCTGGAATGGCAAAGTCTTTGAAATAGGCAGCAGCATGGGCCTAGTGCAAATCACACCAGACATCGGCAGCGTCGAACAACTCATGATTGCCGCAGACTCGGCCTGCTATATCGCCAAAGACAAAGGCCGCAACCGCATTGTAGTGCACACACGTGACAGTCATGAGCTGCAACAACGCAGTGGCGACATGGAATGGCTGCATCGCATCAAGCGCGCCATGGACAATCAACAGCTCCGTCTATTTCTCCAAAAGGTACTCCCGGTGCAAGACCTCAACGCACCTGCGCACTTCGAAGTTCTGCTGCGACTGCAAGACGAGCAAAAATTCATCTCCCCCAGCACATTCATTCCTGCTGCTGAACACTACAACTTCATGCCACAAATCGACAAATGGGTTATCAGCCATGCATTTGACTTAATTTCGCAAAATCCCACCACCTCCGACACTTTCAACATCAATTTGTCAGGCAAATCGATCAACGACGAAACGATTCTTAGTTTTATCATTAACGAATTCAAACGAAGCAAAATCACTCCGAACCGGGTGTGCTTTGAAATCACAGAAACAGCCACCATCGCCAACCTCAGCAACGCCAGTCAGCTTATCGAAGAATTACGCCTGATGGGCTGCCAATTCGCACTGGATGACTTTGGCAGCGGCCTAAGCTCTTACTCTTATCTAAAAAATCTGCCCGTTGATTATTTAAAAATTGATGGCAGTTTCATTTGCAATATTTTGCGTGACCCGGTGGACCACGCCATGGTTAAGTCCATTGTTCAAATCGGCCACGTCATGGGCATTCGCACCATTGCCGAGTTCGTCGAAACCGAAGCTATTGCGCTGGAGTTATGCAAACTCGGCGTTGACTATGTGCAAGGCTATGGTATACATCGTCCGCAACCTTGGCGGGATGTCATTGCATCTGCAGAGTTGATTCCCGCCTAAGCCCACCCTTCGCCGTACCGGAGCACAGATGTCGCAAACTATCGGATTTATTGGACTCGGCCTGATGGGGTCTCCCATGACCTACAATTTGATCAAGGCTGGCTATGACGTGCACGTATACGCACGGCGACAAGTCTCGCTGCCACCCCTGCTGGAGGCAGGCGCCATTCCGCATCGCACGCCCGCAGAGCTGGCCGATGTCTGCGACGTTGTGTTTATCTGCGTCACCGATGACCAAAGCGTAGAGCAAATTATCCTTGGCGAAAAAGGATTAATTCACGGTGCCCACGCCGACAGCGTGATCATCGACATGAGTACCATTTCGCCGCGCGCCACCCGTGAAATTGCCCATCAACTGGCCAAGGCACACATTCACATGCTCGATGCCCCCATCTCGGGTGGCCCACAGGGCGCGATAAATGGCACATTATCCATCATGGTCGGCGGAAAACCAGACATCTTCCAGCGCGCATCGACACTACTGAATGTGCTGGGCAATAACGTTGTACACGTCGGTGATCATGGCGCAGGACAAATCGCCAAGGCATGCAATCAAACCATCGTCGCGCAAACCATGAGCGCCATTGCCGAAGCATTTATCCTTGCCCGTGCTGCCGGCGTTGATCCCATTCGGGTGCGCAAAGCCTTGCTCGGTGGATTCGCTGGCAGTCGCATTCTTGAAGTTCACGGCCAACGCATGCTCGATCATCACTTTGCCCCCGGATTTAAAGCCAGTCTACATCGCAAAGATATGAACATCGTGCAACAAACTGCCGCAGAATTGGGTATCGCGCTGCCTGGCACCGCCCTCAGTGCCCAATATCTCAACGCCTTGGCGCATCGCGATGGCGAGATCGACTCTTCTGCCATTTGCGTTTTGTTAGAAGAATTATCCGGAGTCGACATTTCCGACTGATTCAGCCATACAAATTTCGTGTGATCCAGCCCACATTCACTGCTCATTGTTTAAACAACGGCAGCGCCCGGACGATATGCAAGGGACATCATTGGTTGCCACAGGACACGGCCGATGCAAATCAAACCCAATATCCCAGGCGCACTCGATAAAAACCGCAATCCTGCTACGGCTAATCTCAAGAAAATGCTGCATCCTGAGACAGCAAAAGCTGCGCACGACACCACTAGTGACGACAGAGCAGAGCTCGCACAACAAAACCCTCGCCGCTTGCTCAACGAACAAATTCTACTTGCGCTGCAAAATGCCGTCGGCGGCGATACCGAATTTGCCGAGTTAGATGAAGAACAATTTGCGCCAGAAAACGTCGCCGATCGCATTCTCAGCTTTGTCGGCAACGCACTAAGCTCATTGGGCGGAGACACCGAGGCAGCACACGCACGTTTGCGCGCAGCAAGACAAGGTGTGGAACGCGGATTCAACGAAGCCAAAGACATTCTCAGCAACCTTGGCATCTATCAAAACGACATTGAAGCCAATGCCGAACAAACCTACGAACTGATCCAGCGCGGCCTGGATCAATTCCATCAACGCATCACCACCGGCGAATCGCTATTTCAGTCGGCGGAAGTTTCCGATCCCGAGCCCGCCGTCATCAACGAGAACCATCAACGCATCAGTCTGAAAATAACAACCCAGGATGGCGATATGGTTACACTGCACGTCATGCAGCGCCAGCATTCAGAACAAATCAATGATGCGATGCAAACAACACAGCATGGCGCGTCGATAAAATTTGAGTACGCGACTGAAGGACAATTGGACGAGCAGGAGCTGGCTGCCATCGACAAACTGGTCAATCAGGTTCACCAGGCGTCAGAACGTTTTTTTACCAATGATACTCAGGCCGCCATCGGCATTGCGCGCAACATGGGCTTTGACACCAGCGAGCTGGCCAGCTTCAGCTTGCGAATGAAAGATGTCAGCTATCATCGCGCAACGCGAGCCTATCAGCAAATTGGCAACAGTGATGATTTAGCCAAACAGCAACTGGCCAAACCCGGATCGCCCTTCGGACAGTTCGTCCGTGATTTCGCCCAGGCACTGGGCGACATGCAACGCAGTCCACTGTTCGCCGTCAACGCCAATGACAGCTTTGAAAAACTGTTCATTGATCTGTTCCGCGCAAATGATCAACAGCAATCACTGGCAGAACAACTGCAGCAACGCAGCGGCAAACTGCTCGAGGAAATTACCACGGGGCTAATCAACTCACTACAGCCGCACATTAACAGTCATCAAAACGCGGGTTAACCGGGATTGTCTACCGAGAACATACTCCACGGGTAGGTGATGAATAATTGGGATTGCGCTCCCTCGCTGCCGTTGGCCATGTCAAAGCGAATCACCACGCCTGACAGCACCACACGAAAACCCAGACCGTAACTCTCTACACCACGATCCAGCAATTCGCGATATCCATCCGACACTGAACCACGCTCCCAGAACGCCGCCAACTGAATGCCGGTACGTATTCCTTTGGCAATAAAAATATCAAACGGTGTATTTTCGTTGGTCAGATTCCAGCGATATTCTGCACCGTAAAAAAGAGTCTTGGACGCATAAAAACGGTAATTGTTGAATGAGCGCAAACGCTGCGTCCCACCCAGTGGTGAGGCAGTGCCATAGCGTCGATGTGCCATAATCTGCTGCACACGCGTCCGCTCGGCAGACAAACACGCATCTTGTTCAGGACCAACAGACAATGCATCACATCCCAGGTTGAATTCAGCTTGCACCGCTGCCTTATCGGTTTCGCCTTTACGGGTCACCAGCGCATGCGAACCATACAGATTAAACACCAACGTATCCCATTGGCGCATGGGCACAAAGTGTGTGTAATTCACATCTGCCACCATGAATTCCGTGTTACGTGATGATTCTTCTTCAGGCAGTTTAAAACTGGTTTCCAGTCGCAGACCTTCGCGCGGATCAAGCCGGTCATCGGTCCAATCCACCGAGCCACCGATGAAATAAGCACTAGAGTGATTCCAACTGCTATCAACATCGGCAAATGCATTACCATCAGCATCCAGAATGGCGTGCAATCGCTCCTTGCCACCAAGCGCCCGTAAAAATGCTTCATATCGCCGCTGATAAAATGAGAGCGTCACCTGCCCCAGCAAATACTGACCTTCTGCCTTCGGCTGAATATATTGATCAGGATCAGAGTCCAGGCCACGCTGATAGGAAATAGGAGCAACGAAATAACCGTTATACGCTACGTCAAAAATCAGCCTTCGCGGAATCCATTGCAGATCCAGCAGGGCAACACCCTTGGCCTCGAAATCACCTTCCAGATAATAACCGGTGATATCCGCGTCCGTGCCGCCCATGTTCAGCACACTGGCGCCAGCACCGTTGGCAACACCCAGACCGGGAATTTCACCGGCAATGGGATAGACGTAGTACCCGAAATCCTTGCCGAACTGATCCTTACGTCGTTCAACCTTGGCATGGGACAATGAAGGCAACAAGATCACCAGCATCAACAGCGACAACAGCAAGCTTCGGTAACACGTCATGCGACACCTCAATCCGTTGTATCGAATGCCATTGAGTATGAAACGCGCCAGCGTATTTGTCTAACACTGGGTCGTTGATAACAGACCGTAATGAGATTGTCCGGCTTTTTTATGACGCACCAGTTCCCAGTTGACGGGTAACGTCAACGCGGTTAGATCCAGCTCCGATTCCAGGTAAATCAGTCCGGTCGGCGACAGCAATTGACGCTGCGCGATCTCGTCAATGCTGCGTTGCAACAACGACTGACCAAAAGGGGGGTCAAGAAAAATCAAATCAAACGGCCGTGATTGGCGCGCCAGAAATTCAAACGCATCCTGGGCCACGACGCTACCGACATCACATTTGAGCAGTGCCAGATTGGCCTTCAGCGAAGCGACTGCGACCGAATTTTTTTCCACAAACGTGCATTGTGCTGCGCCGTGAGACAATGCCTCCAAACCCAACGCACCACTGCCGCTGAACAAATCCAAACAGCGCGCACCAGCCACATCTCCACGCAACCAATTGAACAACGTTTCGCGCACTCGATCAATGGTCGGACGCAGCCCCTCTCCATCAGGGAAGTTCAACTTCCGTCCGCGCCACTGCCCTGCAATGATTCGAAGCTGATTGGATACGCGAGGCTTTTTACTTTTCATCAATTATTGCAGCAACAGAAAACAACAATTGGTCAGGGGAACAATCTCCACATCTGCCTTGGCATCTTCATACAAGACAACAAAAGCCGCGAACAAAATCAGCGCCACAAACAACCCATTGCGCGCTGCCACCATGGTGTCCTCACCCTTGGCTTTGGCGCGGCGAACAAAAAAACGCAAGGTAAAAAACAGCACCAGGAACATCACCCCGGCAACTGTAATCAGCAAATTCACTTCCTGCATATCAATCTGCCATCATCGACTGACGCTGCAAGAATGCCTTGATCGGCGCGAACATCCGCTCGTCATCTTCAGGCCACTCATGGCCCAACTCAGGAAAGCTGACCAGCGTGCATTCGGCATCGGCCAGATCGTGATAACTGGACAACACTTTTTCTGCCTGATCAAAAGGAACTTGGTCGTCCAGCTCACCATAAATCAACAGCGCTGGCGCAGAACTGCGGCGAATACGAAACAGCGGCGAGGCTTCGGCACGATTTTTTTCGTTGTCGCGTCGCAACAGTGTTTTTACCGCGTTATTCTGCTGTTCAGTCTGAGTGATCATCAAATTCCACGGCCCCCAAATGGAGATCAACGCGGCAACAGAGCTATCTTCGCCAGAGTACACGTCGGTGAAATTCATTTGTCCCAACATTGCCGCCAGGTGACCGCCGGCAGATACACCGATAGCCACAATTTTTTGCGAATCGATATTCAAGTGCTCTGCATTTTTTTTGAGCCACCACACCGCTTGCGCGGCATCAATCATTTGCGTCGGCCATTTATGCTCGGGGGCCAGCGAATAACTGATGTTGGCGACCAGCACTCCGTGATGCGCCAACCAGCGCGCCATACCTTCCATGTTTTGCCGTTGACCGCTACTCCAGCCACCACCATGCATCAGCAGGGCAGCCGCAACCGGCTGGTCGTTCTTGCGCGTTGGTAAAAACAAATCAAGCTGCTGATGCTTGTTGTAATTGATGTCACGATGTTCCAGCGTGTCTGTGCTGGTCAGCGATTCAATCTCTTCGATGATCACGTCAAATTCCCTGCATTGCCTTTCGTTATCCGTCACCACAAAAAACGAACGGAGTCATACGACCCCGTCCGCAATCGTGGCAAATACTCGCCGTTATTTTGCGGCTTTGCTTCCCACCATCACCGTTACCATTTTGTCCGGATTAACCCTGCGCGCAAACGCATCGCGAATCTGCGACACCGTCACGGCCTCAACTTTGCCTATGTAGGTGTCCAAATAATCCAATGGCAGGTTGTAAAAACCGATGGAAGCCAAATTACCGACGATTTTACCATTACTATCGATACGCAATGCAAAGCCTCCCACCAGATTTTTTTGTGCCGCGACCAATTCCGCCTGACTGGGGCCTTTGGCAATAAAGTCACTGAGGGTTTGATGCATGACCTTCAAGGCTTCCTCCGCCTGCTCATTGCGGGTCTGCAGCCCCATCACAAACGGACCAGCGGCACGCATAGGCGCAAAATAAGAGTACGCGCTGTAGGACAAACCACGTTTTTCACGAATTTCGTCGCTAATACGCGACACTAGACCACTACCACCTAGGATGTGATTGCCGACGAACAATGGAAAATAATCCGGGTCATCACGACTAATTCCCGGCAAGCCCAGCATGATGTGAGTCTGTGACGAGGGGAAATCAATCTGCTCTTTCACTGCCGCATCCAGCGGTTTGACTTCGCGCAAGGCTTCGGCTGGTGCACCAGCCGGCAGCTTGCCCACCACCTGATCCGCCAATGCCGCGGCACGATTGCGATCAATCGAACCAACAATCGCTACCACAACATTTTTACCAACATAGTAACGCTGATAGAACGCCTTGAGATCTTCAACCTCCAGCGCCTTTACGCTGACTTCCGTGCCACCACTGGGCGAAGCGTATGGGTGCTTTCCATACACGGCAGCATAAAAAGCATCTTCACTGATGGCTTCTGGTGATTGTTTTTTCTGCTCAATGGACACCAGCAGTCGCTTGCGTTCGCGCTCAAATGCATCCTTGGGAAACGAAGGCTGATTGATCACTTTGGCAAACGTATCCGCCGCCGTTTTCATCCACGCATCATCTGTCAGCGTGCGCAAACTAAACACTGACATATCACGCAAAGAACTGTTGGAAAACTGCGCACCCACGCTCTCAAATTTTTCCGCGATCTGGTCCGAATCCATCCCTGCTGCGCCTTCGCCCAACATGCCGTTGGTCATCAACGCCAGACCACCTTTGCCACCATCACGCGCGCTGCCCGCATCAAACGTGACATTGATATCTACCATGGGAAGCTCTGGCGCATAAACGTAATACACTCGGGCGCCATTGCTGGTTTCCCATTGTTTGATTTCCGGTGACGCCACTACCGCAGTGGCAAACAGCATCAGCAGTGTAAAAATCTTAATTTGCATGACGGCCGCCTCCTGATTTTACCGGGCGTTTTTGGTCTAAAGGCTGCGGATCCAGAACGGCCACGGTGAGGTTGTCATCAATAAAATATTTTCTTGCCACTTCTCTAACCTGCTCTGGCGTTACCGCCTTGATGTTGTCCAGATATTGTTCTACCAGCGGCCAACCAAAACCGGTGGTTTCCAGCATGCCAATGGTCATCGCCTGATAAAATGTCGAATCCTGTTCGTAGACTTTGCCGGCAACAACCTGGGCTTTCACTCGGTCCAGTTCCGCCTGGGTCACCAGATCTTTTTTCAGCTTGCCCAGTTGCTGCTGTATCGCCTGCTCCAGATCGGCCACTTGTTTGCCCTGATTGGGCGTGCCGCTGAACATGAACAATTCTTCGTGCGGCGACACGGAGTCATACCCCACACCGACCTCAGCTGCGACTTCAGAACCACGCACCAGATCGCGCGAAAGGCGTGCACTGTTGCCACCGTCCAGAACGGCCGCCATCACTTCCAGTGCGTACGGTTCCCACGGCTGTGACGCATCTTTGATCGATGGCACCTTGTAACCCAGAATCAGGAAAGGCAACTGTGCGGGCGCTTTGACCACGATGCGGCGCTCGCCTTTCTGCTCGATTTCCTTGCGCGGTTTGAGTTTGGGCACTTTACCTGCGGGAATGCTGCCAAAATATTTTTCCGCCAAGGCAAACACTTCACCGGCATTGACGTCACCGGCCACCACCAACGTAGCATTGTTTGGCACGTACCAGCGTTTGTACCAATGCGCCAAGTCGTCGAGCTGCATGTTTTCCAGATCGTTCATCCAGCCAATCACCGGGTGATGATATGGATTGTTGATGTAGGCAATCGCACTGAATTGTTCATACGTCATGGATTGCGGATTATCTTCGGTGCGCATGCGCCGCTCTTCCATCACCACCTGAACTTCTTTTTTGAATTCCTCTTCGAGCAACACCAGATTGCTCATGCGGTCAGACTCCAGTTCCAGACTGACTGGCAGACGGCGCTTCTCCATGGTCTGAAAATAAGCGGTGTAATCCCGACCGGTAAACGCATTTTCCCGGCCGCCATTTTCGGCGATGATGCGCGAAAACTCGTTGGGACCATGTTTTTTGGTCCCCTTGAACATCATGTGCTCAAGCACATGCGACAGACCGGTGGTCCCGTTGTCCTCGTAGCTCGAACCCACCTTGTACCAAACCTGGGACACCATTACCGGCGCACGATGATCCTCTTTGACGATGATTTTCATACCGTTTTTCAGCGTATGTTCAAACACTTTGGCATTGGCCGCGTGTGGGGTCGCAGGCAAGGGTCTAACCTCGGATGCCGACACTGGGCCCGCCATGATCACGCAACTACCCACCGTCAGCGTGGCCGCCACGGCCAAACTGATCACCGTTTTTCGATTCATGAAATGATTATCCTCTGTATGGATTGTGCTAGTTCGAGTGACGCCTATCCTTGGTGATGATAGGATAGCGCCTTTATTGTTTTTGCAGTTTGATACAGGAAACTACCCTTAACCATGTTCGGTTTCAAGAAGAAGTCCCAAAATTCCACTGACGCCACTGCCGAGAATCAGACCGAAAAATCGGGATTTTTCTCCCGACTCAAGCAGGGGCTGTCCCGTACCCGGCAAAATTTCGGCTCGGGCATCGCCAATTTGTTCCTGGGCAAGAAGCAAATCGACGATGACATCCTGGAAGAAATCGAGACCCTGCTGCTGACCGCTGATGTGGGCATCGAAGCCACTCAGCAAATTATCCAGGACCTGACCCAGCGCGTCGCCCGCAAGCAGCTGGCTGACACCGACGCTCTGCTGCAGGCGCTGAAGGAAAACATGCGCGCCCTGCTCGAGCCCGTCAACCAGCCACTGCAGATCGACAGCGAAAAATCACCTTACGTCATCCTCATGGTCGGCATCAACGGCGTGGGCAAAACCACCACCATTGGCAAACTGGCGAAAAAATTCCAGGCCGAGGGCAAGTCGGTCATGCTGGCAGCGGGCGACACTTTCCGCGCCGCCGCCGTTGAGCAGCTGCAAACCTGGGGCGAGCGCAACAACGTACCCGTCATCGCCCAGCAAAGTGGTGCCGATTCAGCCGCCGTTATTTTCGACGCCCTGCAGGCTGCCCGCGCCCGCGGCATTGATGTGCTGATTGCCGACACCGCTGGACGCCTGCACACCCAGAGCAACCTGATGGACGAGCTGAAAAAAATCAGCCGAGTCATGACAAAACTGGACGACAGCGCACCGCACGAAACCATGCTGGTCATCGACGCCGGCACCGGTCAAAACGCCGTCAACCAGACCCAGATGTTTCACCAGGCCGTCAACCTCACAGGCTTGACCCTCACCAAACTGGACGGCACTGCCAAGGGCGGAATTTTGTTCGCGCTGGCCAAAAAAGTCGGCATTCCCATTCGCTACATTGGCGTGGGCGAGAGCATTGACGATCTGCGTCCGTTTGATGCCGACGATTTCATTGAGGCACTGCTGGCCAAAGACGACGAGCAGGCCGGTTAACCCAGATGATCAGTTTTGAACACGTACGCAAGCGCTACCCCAGCGGCCAGGAAGCGCTCAAGGACATCACGTTTGAATTATCCACCGGTGAAATTGCTTTTCTCACCGGCCATTCCGGCGCAGGCAAAAGCACCTTATTGAAACTGGTCGCGCTGATCGAGCGTCCCAGCAGCGGCAAAATCGTCGTCGGTGAACAAAATCTGGCGCAATTGGGCGCGCGCGACATCCCCTATTTCCGCCGCAGCATCGGCATTATTTTTCAGAGCCCGACCCTGCTCAACGACCGCAGCGTATTTCACAACGTCGCCATGCCGCTACAGGTGTGTGGCAGCTACAGCCACGACGAAATCGGCAAGCGTGTACGCGCTGCACTGGATCAGGTTGGCCTGTTGCACAAGGAAAATGCCCTACCCATCGCTCTGTCCGGCGGCGAACAGCAACGGGTTGGCATCGCCCGCGCCGTGGTCGGCAAACCCAAAGTCCTGCTGGCCGACGAGCCCACCGGCAACCTCGACCCCGAACTGTCACGGGAAATCATGGATTTGTTCGTCCGCTTCAAACAGGTCGGTGTCACCACCCTGATCGCCACCCACGACATCGAGCTGATCAACAGCCTGCCCTACCGTCGCCTGATCATCAACGACGGTGTACTGCTGGAGCACGGGCATGTTTGATAAAAAACAGGATCGTGGCCGCGGTGCCACCCCACTGGATCGCAGCCCCAAACAAGGCATTCCGGAGCGCCGCCCCAAAACCAATCCAGCCGCCACCAACCGGCCCAAGCCGCCCAAGGTCAAAGCCAGCGGGCCTCGCCTGCCTCGCGGCAGCACGGGCTATTGGGCCAGTCACAAACTGGCGATTCACAGCGCCAGACAGCGCCTGCAAGCCACGCCGCTGCACACGCTGATGACTGTGTTGGTGATTGCCGTAGCCTTATCGCTGCCTGCTGCACTGCAAGTGTTGATCACCAACACCCAGCAACTGGGCAGTGGCCTGGAAGAAAGCGCGCAGATTTCGCTGTTCCTCAAAGGCCAAACGACCGAAGGTCAGGCACTGGCGCTGCAACAGCAACTGCGCGACCGCAGCGACATTGCCGAGGTCAGCTACATTAGCCGCGAACAAGCCTTGAGCGAGTTTGAAAGCCTGTCCGGCTTCACCGAGGCTCTCAAAACCCTGGACGAAAATCCCCTGCCGCATGTGCTGGTGGTCTTGCCGCGCCTGGATCAGGATAAAAACAGCATTCAGCAGCTACGGGACGAGCTCAGTGAGCTGCCACTGGTCGACATGGCACAACTGGACATGGCCTGGATTGAACGCCTGTTTGGCATCATCGACATTTTGCAGCGCAGCGCGACCTTCCTCAGCCTGTTCCTGACGTTCGCGGTGCTGATGGTGGTGGGCAATACCATTCGCCTGCTCAGCCAAAACTACCGCGCCGAAATCGAGGTCTACAAACTGGTTGGCGCCACTGATGCCTTTGTCCGCCGCCCGTTCCTCTACAGCGGGCTGTTTTATGGCCTGGTCGGCAGCTTGCTGGCCATATTCCTGGTCACCCTGGCCATCGCCTGGATCGCCCCCTCGGCCAACCACTTGGCAGAGCTGTACCAAAGCAGCTTCATCCTGCGCGGCCTGGGCATCTCCGATATTTTGTCGGTGCTGGCCATTGGTGCCACCCTGGGACTGGGGGGCGCATGGATGGCGGTCAACCGCTACCTGAAAGAACTGGACCTATAGCCTTTTAGGCTAACCCATTAAAATAATTAGGCTTTTCAAACCCAGTTCTTCCCGGCAAATTCAGCCTTCAGCAAGCGGAACTCTTGGCCGAATTAGCACTCAAAGGCCTTGAGTGCTAAAATTGGCACTATTGAAGATCGAGTGCTAGTATTAACCGCAGAATTCTCAAACTGCGAATGGAGGTTCAATGAGCAACATCGTGTTATCTGCCAACTTCAATCCCGCCCAGGGAAGTCTGGAATCCTACATCCAGACCGTTAGCAGTATCCCGGTGCTTGGTGTGGACGAAGAGCAACGCCTGGCACGGGAATTCCGTGACAGCGGCGACCTCAACGCTGTACGCCAGATGATCTTGTCCCACCTGCGCTTTGTGGTGCATGTCGCACGCGGCTACGCTGGCTATGGCCTGCCCCAGGCGGACTTAATCCAGGAAGGCAACATCGGCCTGATGAAAGCGGTCAAACGCTTTGACCCTGATCAGGGTGTACGTCTGGTGTCCTTTGCCGTTCACTGGATTCGCGCCGAAATTCACGAATATATCCTGCGCAACTGGCGCATCGTCAAAGTGGCCACCACCAAGGCCCAGCGCAAGCTGTTCTTCAACCTGCGCAAATCCAAAGAGCGCCTGGGCTGGTTCAGCCACGACGAAGTACAGAAAGTGGCCGACGAACTGGGCGTGACTGCGGAAAATGTGCTGGAAATGGAAAAGCGCCTGGCCGCGCACGACGCCTCATTTGACGGTTTCGCGGACGATGACGACGATAACAATCACGTCGCGCCATCCTCATACCTGGCCAGCCACAATGCCGACCCGGCCATGGTGCTGGAGCAAAGCGACTGGGAAGATCACACCCAGGAGAAGCTGAAGCGCGCCTTGGCGGTACTGGACGAGCGCAGCCGCGATATCCTGCTCAAGCGTTGGGGTGCCGACGACAAGGCCACCCTGCACGACCTGGCTGCCGAGTACGGCGTATCTGCCGAGCGGATTCGCCAACTGGAAAATGCCGCGATCAAAAAACTGAAAGCCGCATTCGCCTAAGCCGCCCGGGGTACACAACAAAAAAAGGGAGCCTTGGCTCCCTTTTCCATTCTTGCCTGACCCATGACTCACAAAGCCAAAGCCCGCCACATTTTGCTTGAAACCGAGCAACAAGCCATCGAGCTAAAACAGCAGATCCTGTCTTTTGAGGATTTCGACCGCCTCGCGAGAGCATTTTCGCAATGCCCATCAGGGCGCGTCGGCGGCGATCTGGGAATTATCCCGCAAGGAAAAATGGTAGCAGCGTTCGACGCCGCTGTTTTCAGCGGTGAACTTAACTGCGTCCTGGGACCGGTGGTCACACCCTACGGCCATCACCTGATTTGGGTAACGGCGCGCAAATCTTGATTCTATCGTGGCTGAACTGGCTTTCCAGCCAGCCTTACCCCTAAAGCCGGCAGAAAACAACCGTTCTGCTACTGATCCACCCAACATACAAGATAAAATTTCAGAAACTTGCAGACAACGCCCGCACAGGATACCTCACCGGCGCATCGATAAATTTTCGCAACGAGAAAAATTGCCCGCCTAAACGAGCAAATCAAGATTGATGTGACGTGCCGCCGCAACCGGCGTCACCGAACGCATGGGCGGGATAATGCCCAACATGGGGGCATCGGCAGCGTTTTGTACCAGGGTGTTGATGACATCAGGAACATTGGGCGTATCCACATGGCGCAGGTTGGCAACCCAGCCGGCGATTTTCAGGCCACGCCCCCGGATGGCATCCATGGTCAACGCCGCGTGATTGATGCAACCCAGCTTGATAGAAACCACCACGATCACCGGCAATTGCAGCGCAACGGCCAGGTCGGCCACCGTCTCGGATTCGTTCAGCGGCACCAGCCAGCCGCCAACCCCCTCGACAATCACCATGTCCACTTTCTTGGCGGTTTTCTTGATCGAAGTAACCAGCTTTTCCATTTCGATGCGCGCATCGGCATGAACTGCGGCAATGTGGGGCGACACCGGCGGAGCAAAGCTGTAAATCGTCACTTCCTCCTTGGGCAGCTCCACCTTGGCGTTTTTCATCAAAAACTCAGTGTCTGGCGACATGCCTTTTTTGTTGCCTTCACTGCCGGTCGCCACCGGCTTGAGCCCCACCGTCGGCGTACCCCGTTTGTTGAATGCCTCGACCAAGCCGGCAGTCACTACGGTTTTGCCCACATCCGTGTCTGTTCCGGTGATGAAATAGCCTTTCATGCCCTGCCTCTCTCGTGTGAAGGTTTAAATGTGTCGTATCGGAATCGGAAAATCTACAGCGCGGCTCGCAATCTCTGGCCCTTTTTTCAACGGCACCCAGGCGTGACCATAGACGACCTCGTAGCTGGCCGGCAACATGCCATCGCGGCGGAATTGCTCGTAGGCTTGCTCCATGGCCAGGAAATGCTGTTTCCCCGTGAGTGAGTGCTGACGTCCTGAGGCTGCGTTACGCGAGCCCAGGGTTTTGAGATCGCGCACCAGCTCACGCACGGAATCATAGGTCAGGGTGATGGTTTCCACGTCCATCACCGGATCGGCCAGACGACGACGCACCAGCGCATCGCCAATGTCGTGCATGTCCAGAAACGCGCTGACGTGGGCGTAGTCGTCCACGGCCCGCCAAGCCAAACGCAGTTCGCGCAAGGTATCCGGCCCCAAAGTGGCGAACATCACCAGACCGCCGGGTTTGAGCACGCGGCGAAACTCGGCGAACACCTGATCCAGGTCATTGCACCACTGAATCGCCAGACTGGAGAACACCATGTCGACGCTGTTGTCGGCCAGCGGAATATGATGGGCATCGGCGCAAACGAAACGCTGCTTGCCGCGCAACTTGTCCATCCACGGAACCTGACTGCGCGCCTGGCGAATCATGGACGGCGCCAGATCCAGACCAATCACCGTGGCCTTTTTGTATTTTTGCCGCAACTGACGCGCGCAATAGCCGGTGCCCACACCCACATCGAGAATCACCTGCGGCTCGATCTTGATCCACTCCAGCCGCTCGATCAGGCGATTGACCACTTCGCGCTGCAGCACCGCCGCGCTGTCGTAACTGCCGGCCGCCTTGTCAAAGCTGTTGCGAATCCAGGCTTGATCGATCTGGTATTCCTGCGGTTTATCCTTCATGCACTATCCCCAAAAACGGTTCGATCACCTGCAGGAATTCCTGGGGATGAGAAAGAAACGGGGCGTGACCGGCATATTCAAACTGGAACAACGAAGCATCGGGCAACACTTCCCACATCAGCTGCATCGCCTCGGCAGGCACCAGCGCATCGCGCAGGCTGGACACCAGACGCACCGGGCAGCGGATCTGCGACAGGCGCGCCGGCAGGGACGTATCACGCAAAATGTCCAGCCCTCCCCGTAGCGCCTCGATCCTCGGCAAGGGTTCATCCGCCATGCGCTCGCGCAGGACTTTGATGGTCTCGCGAGCGTTTTCGCTGTCACGCGCCTGCAGCGCCAGAAAACGCTGCAGCGTGGCGCGACAGTCCTGCTCCAAACTTTCGCCAAACCCCGCCAGCACTTCTGGGGCCATGCCGAACGGCCAGTTGTCACTTTTGACAAACTGGGCATTGGCGGTGACCAGTATCAGTTTCTGCACCATGGAGGACTGTTGCAGCGCCAGATTCAGCGCAATCTGCCCGCCCAGCGACCATCCCATGTAGATTGCCATCTGCGGCAGATGCTGCGCCAGCATGGCAGTGACCGAGTCCAGGGTGTAATCCCCTGCGGGCAAATCGCTGCGACCGTGACCGGGCAGATCCACCAGATGCACCGTGTAGAAATCCGCAAGCGCCTCGGCCACGTCCTGCCAGACCACATGACTGAAGCTCCAGCCATGCAGCAGCACCAGATCGGGACCACGGCCCAGCGTCTTGATGTATAAGTTACTGCTCACTCTAAATCTTCTCCAAGGCAGACAACAACTGATCCACCTGCTGTTCACTATGTTCGGCACTGAAGGTGATGCGTAGCCGCGCCGTGCCCTTGGGCACCGTCGGCGGGCGAATGGCGCTGACCAGAATGCCTTGCGCCAGTAATTTTTCGCTGGCGGCGATGGCGCGCGCCTCGTCACCCAGAATCAGCGCCTGGATGGGACTGTCCGAGGGCAACAGTTGAAATCCCAACTGCCCGGCCCCCGCACGGAACCGTGCCGCTAGGGCCATGACCTTGTCACGCCGCCACTGCTCGCTGTGGATCAGGCGCAGACTGGCGCGCAGCGCTGCGGCCAGGGCCGGTGGCATAGCGGTGGTGTAGACGTAGCTGCGGGCCTCGTTGATCAGGTATTCAATCAGGGTTTCACTGCCGGCGACAAACGCGCCGAACACGCCCGCGCCCTTGCCCAGGGTGGCCATGTAGACCGGCACCTGCTGCGCATCCAGCCCAGCCGCCGCGACGCTACCGCGCCCCTGCGGGCCGAGCACACCAAAACCGTGGGCGTCATCCACCATCAGCCAGGCATTCTGGTGGGCGCAGCACGTGGCCAGTTTTGCCAGCGGCGCAACGTCACCGTCCATGCTGAACACACCGTCAGTCAGTACTAACTTATTTTCCGCATCTGAGTCCGTCAGATGCTTTTCCAGCGCCGCCACATCACCGTGGGCATAGCGCTTGAAGCGCGCACCACTGGCCAAACCGGCGTCCAGCAGTGAGGCGTGGTTGAGCCGGTCCTCGAACACCGCGTCGTTTTTGTCCAGCAGCGCGGTAACGATGCCCAGGTTAGCCATGAAGCCGGTGGAAAACAGCAGCGCCCGCTGACGGCCGGTAAACTCGGCCAGCTCGTCCTCCAGCGCATGATGCGCCGTCGAGTGGCCGCAGATCAGATGCGCGGCACCGCTGCCGACGCCGTAGTCGTCGGCGCCACGCTTGAAGGCAGCCACCACCTCGGGATGGTTGGCCAGGCCCAGATAATCGTTGCTGCAGAAATTCAGCAGGGCGCGACCATCCACCACCAGCTCGGCCCCCTGGGGGCCTTGGGTGGTACGGCGCTGGCGGTAGAGGTGCTGCTGGCGGCGCTGCTTCAGGCGCGCCGCCAGATGGTCAAAGGGCATTAGCGATGAAAGGTGATAGGCTGTGCTGCCGCGCGACGCTGTTGGGTGTCGCCACGGGCGTTGAGGTCCAGGGCGTTCATCATATCGATGTCGTTCTGCACGCTGCGGCCCTTGGTGGTCAGGTAGTCGCCAATCATCACGCCGGATGCACCGGCCATGAAAATCATCGCCTGCATGTCACCCAGAAAACCGCGACCGCCGGCAATGCGGATTTCCGCCTTGGGCAGCATGAAGCGGAAGGTAGAAATCGCACGCAAGATTTCGTAGGGCTTCATCGGCTCCTGATCCTGCATGGGCGTGCCCTTGGCAGGATTCAGGAAGTTCAGCGGTACGGATTCGACGCCGACGCTGCGCAGGGTCTGGGCCAGCTCGATGCGCTGCTCGGGGGTTTCACCCATGCCCAGAATGCCGCCAGCGCACACGCGCAAACCGGCATCGCGCGCAGCGATGATGGTGTCGATGTTTTCCTGATAGGTGTGCGTGGTGCACACGTTGTGGAAGAAGCTCTCCGCCGCCTCCAGATTGTGGTGGTAGTTTTCCAGTCCGGCTTCTTTGAGCATTTTCGCCGTGTCTGGCGTCAACACGCCCAGGCTGCCGCAGCGGCCAATGTCGGTTTCGTCTTTCAGCACGGAAAGGTATTCCTTGAGCTGTGCGGCTTCTTTGTCGTTGCGCACGCCCCAGCCCTTGGAGACGATGCCGATATCGCTGGCTCCCCACTCACGCGCCTGTCTGGCCTGCTCGACCAGTTTTTCCTTGGGAATGTAGTTGTAAACCGGTGCCGCAGTTTCCTTGTGGTGGCCGCTCTGCGAGCAGAACGAGCAGTCCTCGGAACAGTTGCCGGAGCGAACATTGGAGATGGCGCAGACTTCAATCTCGTGGCCACGGTAGGTTTTGCGCAGACGATCGGCGCCGGCCATCAACGCCGGCACGTAGTCGTCGTGCAGGTTGATCATCCAATTGCCTTCCTCGACGCTCATCTCGCCGCCATTGAGGATGCGCAGAGTGATTTCGTTAATGCGCTCGTAAACGGTGTTGTCCAACATGCAAAAACTCCTGTGTGGTCTATAACTAGCATGGATGGCCCAGAGTTTAGAGCAAGCGTTTTTTCTGTCAACTTTAACCGCGCAGGATGGTTTACCAATGCTCAAAAAGAAATCAATTGCCAGCACCCCTTGTCAGCTATGCCAAAGCTCCACTCCGTTTTCCGCCGGGGTGTGCGCCCCCTGCTGGCAGGACCTGCCACTGCTGGGCCACGCCTGTCAGGCGTGCGCGATGCCGCTGAGTGACGATTCATTGACCTGCGGCCAGTGCCAGCAAAGCCCGCCGCTGTTCGATCGCACCCTGGCGCTGTTTGTCTACGCGCCGCCCGTGGATCACCTGATCAAGGGCGTCAAATTTGGCGACCAGCTACACCTGTTGCCGCAATTTGCTGCCATGCTGGCAGACAAAGTCGCCGAACACCCATTGCCCGAATGCATTCTGCCCGTACCGCTGCACCCCACCCGACTGCGCCAGCGCGGCTTCAATCAGGCCCTGGCCATTGCCCAACCCGTCGCCAAGACCTTGGGGGTCCCGCTGGATTTTCACAGTTTGCGCCGCGTCCGTGACACCCCGCAGCAAACCCGGCTGGACGCGCTGGAGCGTCAAAATAACCTGAAGGACGCCTTCGATCTTCGTCAACCATTTGACGCCAAACACGTTGCGCTGGTGGACGACATCATGACCACCGGCAACACCGTCCACGAAATCAGCAAACTGCTGCGCAAAAATGGCGTCGAACAAATCGACGTCTGGCTGATCGCACGGGCCATCGTCTAGCCCAAAGCTTCGCCGCCCCGTGTGTCGGGGCGGCCATCCGCATCGCAAACACTGACGGCAGCGCTGCAATCGGCTAAAATAGCCCGCCCACATTTGTCAGCAGCTAGCCCATGACCCCAGCACTACAGATCCACGATCTGAAAAAAATCTATGGCAACCGCTTTGAGGCCCTCAAAGGCATAGACCTGCAAGTGGCCCAGGGTGATTTTTTTGCCCTGCTCGGCCCCAACGGTGCCGGCAAGTCCACCACCATCGGCATCATTTCCTCGCTAGTCAACAAAACCAGCGGCAGCGTGCAGGTGTTTGGTTTTGATCTGGACAGAGAGCGCCGCGACGTCAAACGCCACATCGGTCTGGTGCCACAGGAGTTCAACTTCAACGTGTTTGAACCGGTGGAAGAAATCGTCATCAATCAGGGCGGCTTTTACGGCATTCCCCGCACCGAGGCGAGCAGCCGCACCGAACAGTTGCTCAAACAACTGGGCCTGTGGGACAAACGCCGCGAAATGGCGCGCAATTTATCCGGCGGCATGAAGCGCCGACTGATGATCGCCCGCGCGCTGGTGCATCGCCCCAAGCTGCTGATTCTCGACGAGCCCACCGCCGGCGTGGACATCGAAATCCGCCAGAGCATGTGGAAGTTCCTCAAGGAAATTAACGAACAAGGCACCACCATCATCCTCACCACCCATTATCTGGAAGAGGCCGAACAACTGTGTCGCAACATCGCCATCATCAATCACGGCAAATTGGTGGAAAACACCAGCATGAAGGCGCTGCTCAACCAGTTGAACGTAGAAACCTTTGTGCTGGATCTGGAAAGCGAGCAGGCACACCTGCCCCCCATCGACAATTACGTGCTGCGCCAACTCGACAGCACCACGCTGGAAGTGGATGTCAAAAAACAACAGTGCATGAATCAGTTGTTCATCGATCTTAGTCGCCACCAGATTCGTGTGCGCAGCATGCGCAACAAGGTCAACCGTCTGGAAGAATTGTTCATGTCCCTGGTGGAGAAAAAATCCGCATGAACGCCAAAGAAATCTACATCGCGTTTCAAACCATTCTGGTCAAAGAAATTTTGCGCTTTACCCGCATCTGGATTCAGACGCTGCTACCGCCGGCGATCACCACCGCGTTGTACTTCGTCATTTTCGGCAGCTTGATCGGCTCGCAAATCGGGGACATGGACGGCTTTGCCTACATGGATTTCATCGTACCGGGACTGATCCTGATGGCGGTGATCACCAACTCCTACGCCAACGTGGTGTCATCGTTTTACAGCGCCAAGTTCCAACACAATATTGAAGAAATGCTGATCTCGCCCACGCCCAATTACATCATTCTGCTGGGGCACGTCGCCGGCGGGGTCGCGCGCGGCCTGTGCGTTGGTTTTATCGTCACCGGCATTTCGCTGTTTTTTACTGATCTGGCCATCGACAACTGGTTTATCACCACGCTGGTGATTTTGCTGACTGCGTCGCTGTTCTCGCTGGGTGGTTTCATCAACGCGGTTTACGCCAACAGCTTTGACGACATCTCCATCGTGCCGACCTTTGTGCTGACGCCACTGACGTATCTGGGCGGTGTATTTTATTCCATCAAAATGCTACCGGAGTTCTGGCAGGCGGTATCGCAGGCCAATCCGATTTTGTACATGGTCAATGCGTTCCGCTACGGCATCCTCGGCACCGCCGATATTGCCATCGGCACTGCGTTTGGCATTATCATCGGTTTTAACGCGCTGTTGTTCAGCTGGGCGATGTACCTGCTCAACAACGGTATTGGCATCCGCAAATAACAGGAAAATTAGATGAGCGAACAAGCCATAGCAAAACTTCAACAACTGCAGGAAAAACAGACGTCGATAAAAGTCAGTATCGGCGTCACCATTGGGATCATCTTCCTGATCTACTTTTTCACCTTCGCCATGCTGGTCGACAAATTCCCGCCGATCTTTTTTTACATCGAGGCGATCACCTCGGTGATTTTTTTGATCATGCTGTTTAAGCTGAACAAGGCGTCCTTCTGCTTTATGGGCAGCAAAATCAAAAAGGCCGCCGCGGAATTTCCAGAACTGGCCAAGTATCGCGCCAATGATGTGGATACCAAGCCTGAAAAACTGCTGGGCGAACTAAAAACCCGATAGCCAGACATAAAAAAACGGGACCCGAAGGTCCCGTTTCCATTTCAACCTCTAGGGATTGAAATTAAATTGCTGGTGCAGCACAAGCTGTTGCCACATCAGGCATTGGATCACCTGGAGCATAGGTAATAGGTGTTGCATTTCTCACCATGTACCAACCCACAGGATTCTGTGTAACGTGGACGTCGTCAGTTTCGGTGCTAGCCGGATTATAGTCAACCTGAGCACCTACCTTCTCTGCCATGCTGAACCAGATGCTTACGTTGCTGGCGCAGTATGGCTGCCAGATACCTGACCCAGGAGCACTTTCTTCCCAGTTAATCCACACTTGCTTGTAGTTAGTGGTATTAACCACTGGCAGGTTGAAGCTGAATGCCAGGTGCTTTCTGTTTCCATCAGCAATTGGGTCCAGCAGTTCAACGTAGTTACCGGAAACGCCACCGGAAGTGAAGGGAACATCACATCCAGTCCAGGTGTTGCCATTACCATCGCTACAGCTTGCGGTTGGATCGTAGTACTTCGCTTCTGCCGTCATATAGTGGGGTTTGAAGCCGCCCACACCATCACCAGGGATGGCGTAATGGAAGGTGGAAGTCGCATCCAGGCTAGGCGCAGAGAACGCGGCGTAGTTGGTTGGAACACCGCCAGTTGCCACACCATCCATCTCGGTATCGATAACAAACGCTGTCGCAGCCAGCAATGAGTATGACTTGTTGGTCACAGGATCCCAGCTAGCAGGCTCAACACCCTTACCGTTAGCATCAAAGTTGATGTAGAACCAACCGCGATTACTGTTGTTGTCTTGGCGACGATCGATCTCGTTGATGTACTTGGCCATCGCACCCAACCAGGAGTCACGCACAGTTTTCACGCCTAGGCCAGTAGAGATCATATTGGCGGTAAACGTATGGTTTACAGTGTCAATAGCGACGGGTGCACCAAACACATCATAACTTGGCATTGGTGTCGCGCCGCCAGTACCTGCAACCAAATCCGTAGGCGTAGTCATACATACCGTGTTGGCAAGGATAGTGGCATCCGCAAGAGGATTACACACCGTACCAGCCCATTCTGCTGGCAAGTTAGCAACCGGCATATCCTTGTCAGGTGAAATGATACCGAAACGTACATCCGCCAAGGCAGTTTCCCAATCCTGGGTAGGACAGCTGGTTTCGTCGTTGTTGGCCGGTGCAGCGGCACAAACATGGGCCGCACCTTCTACACCATAGCGCTGCACGATGTAGAACGCAGTCTTGCCACCGTCTGTCTGGGTTTGCGTACCCACTTTGCGTGTCTCAGATTGAGACACATTAACCTTCATGACAGGAATTTTTTTGCCCAGCAAATCCTTCATAACCGCCGGTGTGCCATCGGTGTTGTTCGCACGATTAATCATGACAGTCACTGTCACATCCGATGTCGCAGGAACCTGAGTTTGGGTGGCACTATCCCAATCCATCCACTCATGATGCATGCTGAACGAGTAGGTTTTACCCAGCTCGACGTTGTTGGGCAGCATCTTGCGCCAATCCATCGCACCGCTACCGTCACGATTGATTTCACCTTCGTAAATCACGTTATTGGCCGCATCCAGGTAACGGTAATTAGCCCAGCCGTTAATCCGGTCATTTTCGGGTGAATTGATGTTGAACAACGACCAGTCTGCACCCC
>JAOUHV010000031.1 GCA_029884425.1 Gammaproteobacteria bacterium | reverse complement strand
TTCATTTTGAGGGACGATTGGATGGTCACTTGGCGCTTTGATTGATAACTGACACAGAATTTTGAACACCCTCTTGAAATGTATTAGTTTCTGCAATTTTTTTGTGATTTTTTGAAACTCCATCTTATCTATGCTGCCGTGCGCATTTTTTGGGCGAATATTTCAAACTCTCTAGCAGGGATAGGTTTGCTGTAGTAATAGCCTTGAATAATGTCGCATTGTTGTTTCCTAAGGAAGTTAAGTTGGTCTAGCGTTTCAACGCCTTCGGCCACAACCTCTAATCCTAGACTGTGAGCCATCGCTAGTATTGCAGATGCGATATCGCCATTTTCTCCGTTTTTCCCTATGTCTTTAATAAATGCGCGGTCTATTTTTAGTGAATTCAATGGCAACTTTTGCAAGTAGCTTAGCGATGAGTATCCAGTTCCAAAGTCATCCATAGCCGTATGGAACCCCATGCTTTGAATGGCGGTAAGGATTTCATGAATATCCTCAAAGTTATTTATGGCAATACTTTCTGTTACTTCTATGTCGATAAGATTTGGAGAGATTTTTGTGTCTTCAACAATTATTTCAAGTTTTTCCAGAAGATCCGGGTCTGCGAACTGAATGCTTGACATATTTACACCAATAACAAAATCACCAAGGCCTGAGTCAGACCAGTATTTTGCTTGTGATGCGGCTTGTCGTAGAACCCAGCAGCCTATGTCTGATATAAGACCAATTTCTTCAGCTAGACCGATAAATACGTCCGGAAAAATTAGTCCTCGTTGAGGATGATGCCAGCGTATAAGGGCTTCAGCACCTACAATTCGTTCTGTTTTAGAGCATATTTTTGGTTGATAGTAAAGCTCGAATTGTTTTTTTTCGTAAGCTACCCGAAGATCTTTTTCAAGTTGGAACTTTTCATGGTTCCTTTTGTTCATTTCGCTGGTTACGTAGTTAGCTTGATTTCCACCATTTTGTTTTGAATACTGAAGGGCGACTTCAGCTCCTCTCATAAGTTCAGATTCAGAGTCCGATTCTAGAGGATAGACAGAAATACCTATGCTAATGGTGATATGGAATGGTGATTCGTTAATCATGTAATCTTTATTTGATAGTGATTTTAAAATATTTTCTGATAGCGAATCAATGCTGTCTATATGACTTATGTTGCTTGCAATAATTGCAAATGATTCGCTTGAGAATCTGCTTATAAAAATATTCTTTTCAGAAATAGACTTTAAAATGTCTGACATTGTGTGAATTATGTTGTCGCAGTTCTCATGTCCAAAAGATTCTATTATCTTTTTGAACTCATCAATAGATATGAGAAGAACTGAAAGCAATTTCTCATTCTTGGATGCATTATCTATTTCTGAAGACAGGTGCTTGTTAAACGAGTTTCTGTTTGGTAGATCAGTCAGGCTATCATAGCGTAATTGATAATCGAGTCTTTTTGACACTTCCTTGTATTGTGTAATGTCCTGTATGGTTCCAATTAATTTTCCTGCGTTTGTATAGTTGTCTATAACATATTCTGTGTTGCTAAGTAAGAAAGATTCTTGGTTATTTATAATCATTCTGAATTCTGTCATGTATCCTTTTTTATTATTTATTGAATTTTCAATGGTAGACATTGCAGATGATTTGTCATCATTGCAAAGTGAGTCAATGAATTCGGAAAGAGATGATTCATTGGATTCAATTCCAAGTATTTCTATTGTTTCGTTAGAAAATGTTATTCTTTTGTCGTCGGTTATTTCTATATATCCTAGCTTAGCCAGTTTTTGTGCTTGTTGATTCTTTATTTGTGAGACTATTATTTCCTTTTTCATGTCTCTATTTCGGATCGCATATTTTACGCGTTGGCTGAGTAGTGTCCATTGTACTGGTTTTGTTATAAAGTCAGTGGCACCAGCCTGATAGGCTTTTTCGACTGACTCAACATCGTTTGATCCAGTTAGCATGACAATGGGAAGGCTGGCGTCGTCCGCAAATTCTCTAATTAATCTGCATGTGGTGTAACCATCCATTTTTGGCATCATTACATCTAAAATTACTAAGTCTGGGCATTTTTCTTTGCAAATATGAATTGCAGTCTGGCCATCTGCTGCATCAATTACATTAAATCCGTCTTTTGAAAGGGATTTTGTTACAAGTTTTCTTGTAATATTGTCATCATCAACAATGAGTAGTGTTATATTTTTCTGTGTCATAATTGGACTCTAACAAGCAATGTCAAATTGGTGTGATAGAAAGCGGTTAAACTCATACTGAAGGTCTGTAATTTTGTTTTTTGCAGATTGTAAATCATTCTTTTTAGAAAGTGATTCAAGGTCTGCGCACACTCTTGCAACTTGAATTATTCCCAAGTTACTGCTGCTGCTTTTTAATAGGTGGGCGCTGGCGGCAGAATTGTCGGAGTCGTTATCAGCAATATATTTACTGAGATCCTGAATGATATGTGGAGTATTGTTTTTGAATTCATTGTACAGATCATGAACCTCGTTTCCCATAATGGAAAGCAATTCATGATATATTTCTGTGTTGATTACGTCGCTATCTGACATTGTTTTACCCTGCCATTTTTAGTGGACTGTAATTTTTTATCCATTTCTTCAAAATAGTAGTTACCTGATCGTATCTGACTGGTTTTGAAATGTAGTCGTCCATGCCAGAATCAAGGCATTTCTCTCTATCACCTTTCATTGCATTGGCTGTCATGGCAATGATGATATTTCTATTCTTTTCAGAATTCCGTATTTCTCTTGTCGCGGTATATCCGTCCATGATCGGCATTTGGCAATCCATAAATATGGCGTGATAATTTCTATTTTTGGCCAATTTTACTGCTTCTAGTCCATTATTGGCTATATCAAAGGATATTCTTTGCTTTATTAACATTGTAGATATTACTTTTTGATTTATTGAATTATCTTCGGCAATCAATATAGTTATCTCTGAGTTGTTAATCTCGGGTGTCTCTGTTTGGATGTTTGGCCCTGATGTTTTGTGGTTTTCTAGGGTGTTGAAAATTGTGTTTAATAAAATATTTCTTCTAACAGGCTTTGTTATAAATTCGTGTACACCTATAAGATTTGACTTCTTTATTTCAAGAGTTTCTGTTGATGAGCTGAGAACAATTATTCTAGTTTCCATTATTCTTGGATCTGATTTAATTAGTCTGCTAGTCTCTAATCCGTCAAGGTCAGGCATGGCAACATCCATGAGGACAATTTTGTATGGTAAGTGGGTTTCAGCAGCTTTGATTAGTTCATCTATGGCATCTCGTCCATTCGTTACGCAGTTATGAGGAAATCCCCAGCGTGCCAAGTGGGTTGATATAAGAGATAGATTGGTTTTGTTATCGTCTACAACAAGAATTGGCGTTTTTTGAGTAACCTCAAAATCGGCGATGGAATCATTGGTCCTTTTGCTTTTTATTAGTTTTATGGTGAAATGAAAACGGCTACCGTAACCTGGCGATGATTCAACGAGGATATCTCCGCCCATAAGGTTGCAAAGTTGTTTAGATATGGATAATCCTAACCCAGTGCCACCGAATTTCCTTGTGGTGGAGCCATCTTCCTGTGCGAACGCGTCAAATATTATTTTTTGTTTATCTTCTGAAATCCCTTTTCCAGTGTCTGAAACTTCAACCAGAAGAACTATATCGTTTTCTGATTGTTCTTGGAGAGATGCCTTGACAGAAACTTCACCCTTTTCAGTAAATTTAATGGCATTGCCGATAAGATTAGATATTATTTGTTTTAGTCTGGTGCTGTCGCCTTTGACAAATTCAGGTACATTTGATGATGTGTAGCATGTTAATTCAAGTCCCTTCTTATGTGCTTGGGAGGCCATGAGGTCTGTAATATCTTCAATGGAATCTCTAAGATTAAATTCCACGCATTCAAGATCTATTTTTCCAGCTTCTATCTTTGATAAATCAAGGACATCGTTAAGAATTACAAGAAGCGAAAGTGCTGAAGAAGATGCGGTCTTGACAAAATCACGTTGTTCATTCTGAAGACTTGTTTCTGATAAAAGCTCCAGCATGCCGATAAGGCCATTCATCGGTGTCCGTATTTCATGGCTCATATTGGCCAGGAATTCTGACTTCGACCGATTGGCTATCTGAACCTGGCTAAGTGCATTCCTAAGATCGTTGGTTCTTTCGGATATGCGTAATTCAAGCTGGTTGTTAATGTGCTCTATTTCTCGTTGAAAATTATTCTTCTTCTCAATCTCTGAATTCAAATTGTCAATTATTGGCGATGTTACCCCATTGAACAATCCTGTGGAAAATATAATAAGGAGTGTGGCGCAAATAATTGATACAGTGGCGGTAAATAAGAATGAATTTAATAGCGCATCACTGTTGTATGAAGCGATTAATGTGGAATTAATTTCTGGAATGTTTTTGTAAATATAGATGGTGTTGTTTCCAGTTACTGGGTGGATGTCTTCATGTGTACTGCTTTTTCCTGAGGAAATATCCATGAATTGAGTGAATTGGTTGATGGTTTCCTGGTCTATATTCTTTAAATCGGTATCGTCGCTGTAGATGATTTTTATGTTGCCATCGACTTTTTCAACCAAGGTGTATTTTGTGTGTGATTCATCTGAAACAACCCCATTTCGACTCTCAATGAATTGGGATATTGTGGCGCCAAACGCCCCCAGAGGGTGATCTTGCTGGCTATTTTCGGCATCAAAGCGTGCAACGGAAGATAAGAATTGTGCCTTGCCTAGGACTTCAGACTGTAGTCTATCCTTTTCGATATTTAGCAGGGCGTTATAGACCAGTGTAAGCGTGATAAAGATCGATATCGCTGAAATGATTATCATAGATACCGAAAGAAAATTGAATCTTGCCTTTGTTGAGATCCTACTTGCTTCCCTAGTGGCGTATATCCCCAGTGATGAGATGATTACTGATATCATGCCTGTTATGAGGGCAATGGTGTCATTGCTTAAATGAAGAATATCATTAAGCCCTTTCTGCTCGACTGCATGTAATGTTAATGCGGCCATGCCAGTGTAATGCATGCCGCAAATGGCAATGGCCATGACAAATGCTGCCACATACTGATAGGTAGATTGTTGATATCGGTTTTCTGATAAGTGTGCCAGTATCCGCAGTGCCGCCAGGCTGGCAACGAATGCAATGATGACAGATAGCGTGACCAGAAATTTGTCATGGTGCATGGATGCGGGAAGCTGCATGGCAGCCATGCCGAGGTAATGCATTGAACTGATTCCGCTTGCCATGATTGCGGCGACAAAAATGTTTTTTGCGCTGATTCTTTTCTCAATGGATTGACTGAGCGCTATTCTGGAAATGATGAGTGCAGCTGCGAGTGATAACAGTGTCTCAAGGGCGTTGTATTCAACGTTAACTGGCAGCTTTAATGCCATCATGCCAATAAAATGCATGCCCCATATGCCTGTGCCCAGGGTGAATGCGCCGGCATTTATCCAGGTTTTTCTGTTGGATGAGGATTGCTGTATGACCAGATAAAACCGAATGGCCGCAAACGACGTTAATGCTGCAATTACGAATGAAAGTGCAACTAATTTGAAATCATAACTTTGGGTTAGGATGTTGGAGTCCATGTTCAACGCCTCAAGAATCTTCTGTTATATCGGAGAGTTCCAAGGCGTATATCAGTGGATGGTGTAAAAACTTCGTAACAAAGTTAACGAAGTTGTGTTCTTTTTATCGAAATTTATGCGGTATTTATGGTTCGAAATGCTTTCACGAAAAACTTTGCTGGATTAAACTAGTAAATTTTCCAATGTTTTTTCAAACATGAAAGACACTTTATCGAGATCGTCAGCTTTGATGCATTCGTTTAATTTGTGAATGGTGGCATTGATGGGGCCAAGTTCGACGACTTGCGCACCCGTGGGGGCGATGAATCGGCCATCGGAGGTGCCACCGCTGGTGGATAGTTCAGTTTCAATGCCGGCGACTTCGCGGATCGCTTTTTGCACCGCACCTACCAGCTCGCCTGGTTGGGTTAGAAACGCTTGCCCAGAGAGTACCCATTTCAATTCATAGTCAAATCCGTACTTGTCGAGAATGGCTGCAGTACGTTGCTTGATAATGTCGTCGGTGATTTCGGTAGAGAAGCGGAAATTAAAAATGACTTCCATGTTGCCAGGTACGACATTGGTCGCGCCAGTGCCTGAATTGATGTTGGAAATCTGGAACGTGGTTGCAGGGAAAAATTCGTTGCCGTTATCCCAGACTTCGGCACACAAATCGGCCAGTGCTTGTGCGGCAAGATGAATTGGATTTTTGGCCAGATGCGGATAGGCCACGTGACCTTGCACACCTTTGACAGTGAGATAGCCGTTGATGGAGCCGCGACGGCCATTTTTCACTACGTCACCGGCAATGCGGGTGGACGAAGGTTCGCCGACGATGCAGTAATCGATTTTTTCATTGCGCGCTTCCAGATGCTCAACCACTTTGACGGTGCCGTTGATGCTTGGACCTTCTTCGTCGCTGGTGATCAGAAATGCAATGGAGCCTTTATGGTCGGGATGATTTTTCACGAAGCGTTCGCAGGCGGTGACCATGGCTGCGAGACTGCCCTTCATGTCGGCTGCGCCGCGACCGTAGAGCATGCCATCGATAATTATTGGCGCGAACGGTGGGGTGTCCCACTTTTCCAGTGGGCCGGTGGGCACGACATCCGTGTGGCCAGCGAAAGCCAACAGTGGGCCTTCGCTGCCACGACGGGCCCAAAAATTATCCACGTCATCAAAGCGCAGTCGCTCGGCTTTGAATCCAATCGCCTCAAGGCGCTGAATCATCAGCTCCTGACAGCCGTGGTCTTCGGGAGTCACGGAAGGGCGGGAGATCAGATCAAAGGCGAGGTCGATTGTGTCAGACATGGATAACTTTCAAATTAGGAAAAAAGAGTGGCGTAACCGTCGGCACTGAAGCCAACGATGCGTTTGTTGCCCAGATCTAACACTGGACGCTTGATGATGCCGGGATTGTCGCGCATCAATGCAATGGCGCTGTCGCGATGGATGTTGTCGCGGGTCGCTTGATCTACTTTGCGCCACAACATGCCGCGAGTGTTGAGCAACATCTCCCAGCCCAGTTCTTTTTCCCAGGCCAGGAGGGTGTTGTCGGTCAGACCATCTTTACGCACATCGTGAAACTGAAACTCGACACCATGATCGGTCAGCCATTGCATGGCTTTTTTCATGGTGTCGCAGTTTTTAATGCCGTAAATGGTGACCATCTTAGTCGATGTTGCGCAACAGTTCGTTGATACCAACTTTAGCGCGAGTCTTGGCATCTACCTGTTTGACGATGACTGCACAGTACAGTGAGTATTTGCCGTCTTTGGAAGGCAGGTTGCCAGAAACCACCACGGAGCCGGCAGGAATGCGACCGTAAGTCACTTCGCCAGTTTCGCGGTTGTAAATCTTGGTGGACTTGCCGATGTACACGCCCATGGAAATAACCGAGCCTTCTTCAACGATCACGCCTTCAACAACTTCAGAGCGTGCGCCGATGAAGCAGTTGTCTTCGATGATGGTAGGCGCAGCCTGCAGAGGCTCAAGTACGCCACCGATACCAACGCCGCCAGACAAGTGCACGTTTTTACCGATTTGTGCGCAGGAACCAACCGTTGCCCAGGTGTCAACCATGGTGCCGCTGTCGACGTAGGCACCGATGTTAACGTAGGAAGGCATCAGTACGGTGTTGGGAGCGATGTAGGCGCCTTTGCGTACAGTGGCAGGTGGCACAACGCGAATGCCACTTTCAGCGAACGCGCGTGAATCCATGTGATTGAATTTGGTTTCAACCTTGTCGTAAAACTTGGAGAAACCGCCGTCGATGACTTTGTTGTCTTCGATACGGAATGACAGCAGTACGGCTTTTTTCAGCCACTCGTTGACAACCCAGTCGCCATTTTTCTTTTCGGCAACGCGCGCTGCGCCGCTGTCGATCAGGTTGATGGCTTCTTTGATGGCGCTTTTGGTTTGCGCGTCAACGGTCATCGGCGTGATGTCAGCGCGGCGCTCAAAGGCTTCTTCGATAATGCTCTGTAAGTTGCTCATGGGTGTTTCTCCAGTTCAAAAAATTTAAAGGGATTCGATAAATTGGCGAATGCGTTTGGCGGCGGTTACGCATTCATCCAGCGTGGCAACCAATGCCATGCGGACATGATTGGCGCCGGGATTGATGCCGTGCGCTTCGCGTGACAGATAACTGCCGGGCAGTACGGTGACATTTTGTTGGGCAAATAATTGTTGGGTGAACAGTGTGTCGTCGATAGTGGTTTTCGCCCACAAATAAAAACCGGCATCAGGCTGTTTGACATCCATGACGGGCGACAGAATCTTCAGCACTGCATCGAATTTGATGCGATACAGCTCGCGATTTTCCAATACGTGTGTTTCGTCATTCCAGGCGACGGTGCTGGCGATTTGTGCCGGCGGTGGCATGGCGCAGCCGTGATAAGTGCGGTAACGCAAAAATTGCGCGAGCACGTCCGTATCGCCAGCCACAAATCCAGAGCGCATGCCCGGCAGGTTGGAGCGTTTGGACAGACTGTGAAATACCACGCAGCGTTTGAAGTCGTTACGACCGATTTTGGCGCAAACCTGCAGCAAGCCCAGCGGCGGATTGGCTTCATCGGGATAAAGTTCGGAATAACATTCGTCGGAGGCGATGACAAAATCGTACTTGTCTGCCAGTTCGATCAATTGCAGCAGTTGTGCTTCAGGAATTACTGCACCGGTAGGATTGCCCGGTGAACAAACGTAGATCAACTGACAGCGCTGCCAAACTGATTCCGGCACTGCAGAAAAATCGGGCAGGTAGCCGGTGTCTGCCGTGGTGTTCATGAACCAGGGTTCAGCGCCGGACAAAAACGCCGCACCTTCGTAAATCTGGTAAAACGGGTTAGGGCTGATCACCAGCGCGTCTGGCGTGGGGTCGATGATCGCCTGCGCAAAGGCAAACAGCGCTTCGCGGGTGCCGTTGACCGGGATGATCTGGGTTTCCACGTCGGTGCGGGCGGCAAAGCGGCGCTCTATCCAACGGGCGATGGATTGGCGTAATTCGACACTGCCTTTGGTTAATGGATAGCCAGAGAAACCGTCCATGTGGTCGGCAAATGCCTGTTTGACGAATGCGGGCGCCGGGTGTTTGGGTTCACCAATGGACAACGCAATGTGTTCCAGCGACTGTGGCGGCGTGATGCCCGCCTTGAGTTTGGCCAGTTTTTCAAACGGATAGGGCTGTAGTTTGCGTAAATTCGGGTTCATGCCATCTATAGATGTGAGGAAAGCGCCAGGGCGCGTAGTATAACCAAGGGGAATGCTAAGTTCTACCGCCAATGGTTTGGACAGGGACAAGTCGCTGTTTTTGTGATTTAATTTGCGGCATGTTTAAACCTCTCGAAATTTTTGTTGGTCTTCGCTATACCCGCGCCAAGCGGCGGAATCACTTTATTTCTTTCATCAGCCTGATCTCCATGCTCGGTGTGGCCGTGGGCGTGGCGGCCTTGATCACGGTTATTTCCGTGATGAATGGTTTTGAAAAGGAATTGCGCGAACGCATCCTGGGCATGACAGCCCATGCCACCATTCGTGGTGATGGCAATCAGCTGAAGGATTGGGAACACGTCGCCAAACTGGCTGCCCAGCATCCGCAAGTGGTGGGTTATGCGCCGTTCATCGCAGCGGAAGGCATGTTGAGCGTCGGCGATCACGTCCAGGCCAGCATGGTGCGCGGCATATTGCCTGCCCAGGAACCACAGGTGTCGGATGTGGGCGAAAAAATGGTGCACGGCGAACTGCACAGTCTGGTGCCGGGCGAGTTCGGCATTATTCTCGGCAAAGACCTGGCGCGTCTGCTGGGGGTGATGCGCGGTGACAAGGTGACACTGATTGTGCCCCAGGCCAATGTGACGCCGGCAGGCATTATGCCGCGCATGAAGCGTTTCACCGTGGTCGGCATTTTTGAAGCAGGCATGTACGAATACGACAGTGCCCTGGCACTGATTCACATCGACGATGCCGGCAAGCTGTTTCGCATGCCGGGAGAAGTCAGTGGCGTGCGCTTGAAACTGGCGGACATGTTCCAGTCAATGCTGGTGGTGAAGGATTTGATTGATTCCCTGTCGGGTGAATACTGGGTGAGCGACTGGACACGGCAGCACTCGAATTTTTTCCGTGCGGTGCAAATGGAAAAAACCGTGATGAGTTTGATTCTGACCTTAATCGTGGCAGTGGCTGCGTTTAATTTGCTGTCCACCATGGTGATGACTGTGGTCGACAAGCAGTCTGACATTGCGATTTTGCGTACCCTGGGTATTTCGCCGGGCAGTATTATGGGCATTTTTATGGTGCAAGGCTCGGTGGTCGGGGTGGTAGGTACCCTGTTGGGCACGGTCGGCGGTGTGCTGTTGGCGCTGAATGTGCCGACGATTGTGCCGGCGCTGGAGCAGTTGTTGGGCACACAATTCCTCAGTGCGGAAGTGTATTACATCAGTGAATTGCCTTCGGAAATGCGCTGGTCCGATGTCTATACCATCAGTTCTACCGCGTTTGTGCTGTGTTTGCTGGCGACGGTTTATCCTGCCTGGCGCGCATCGCGCGTGCAGCCGGCGGAGGCGTTGCGCTATGAGTGAGTTGGTGATTGATTGCCGACAACTGGGCAAGACGTTTGATGACGGCCATTTGAAAGTTGACGTACTGAGCAGTGTTGATTTGCAGGTGCGTGAAGCCGAACGTATCGCGATTATTGGTGCGTCAGGTTCGGGCAAATCGACGCTGCTGCATTTGCTCGGCGGTCTGGATAAACCAAGTCGCGGCGAAGTGCGTGTGCTTGGGCAGAACATGGCGCAAATGCGCGAAAAGGAAAAAGGGCGTTTTCGTAATCGCCACTTGGGATTTGTTTATCAGTTTCATCATTTGTTGCCGGAATTTACTGCGCTGGAAAATGTTGCCATGCCGCGTTTGATAGCCGGCGTGAGCGTGGCGCAGGCACGCGATGAAGCAGCGATGTTGTTGCAACGGGTTGGTTTGGGTGAGCGTTTGAAGCACAAACCTGGCGAGTTGTCCGGCGGCGAGCGGCAGCGCGCAGCGATTGCCCGCGCGCTGGTAAACAAACCGCAATGCGTGTTGGCCGATGAGCCGACCGGTAATCTGGATTACAAAATTGCTGATCAAGTGTATGACCTGATGCTGGAGCTGAATGCCGAATTCAAAACCAGTTTTGTGGTGGTGACGCATGATCCCAATCTGGCCAAGCGCATGGATCGGGTGTTGATGCTGGATCAGGGCGTATTGAAACCGGTTGAACGCAGCGTATAAAAAAATTTAAAGCACCGTAGTATTGGATTCACATTCTCGCAGGATGCGGGGAGGACACATGCGATTAGGGATTATCGCGTTTGCCTTTGGTTGCTGGCTGTGCCAGCAGCAGGCGCAACTGATCTCCAGCGACTGGCTCTGGGCAGGATTGCCGGCGCTGGCGTTGATTTTTCTTCCCCGGATTTTCCCCAAACTGCTCGCCGCATTGGTGATGGGTTTTCTATACGCCAATGCCTACGGGCTTTACATGGCGTCGCAGCCATTTTCATCGGATTGGGAGCGACAAACCCTGCGTATCACCGGCGCGGTGGCGTCGTTGCCGCAAGTCGATGAGCAAGGCGCCAGTTTTTTATTTCACGTTGAGCAGTTGCAGTGGCACGAGCATGTCTATTCCTGGCAGGGCAAAGTTCGTCTGCGCTGGCGTGACGATTCTCGACATGAACGGCCGGTGTTGCGTGCCGGAGATCGCTGGCAGTTGTCGGTACGCTTGCAGCGACCGCATGGCAATGCCAACCCCGGCAGTTTTGACGCCGAAGCATGGATGTTTGCCCAAGGCATCAAGGCAACAGGATCGGTGACTGCGGCAGAGCAGGCGCGAGTGCTACCGGAGGTCGATCATCGTTTCGCCCTGCACCGGGTGCGTCAGGCGGTATTTGATCGACTGCAACAGACGTTGCCAGATTCGGTGAGCAAGGGGTTGTTGGTCGCGCTAGCCATGGGTGATCGTTCGCTGATGACTGCCGAGCATTGGCGAGTGCTGATGGCCACCGGTACCAATCATTTGATGGCGATATCCGGACTGCACATTGGGCTGCTGGCGGGCTTGGCGTTTTGGCTGGCGCGCTGGCTTTGGTCTCGTTCGGCAGCGTTATGTTTGCGTCTGCCTGCGCCAAAAGCCGCGGCATGGGCGGCGATGCTGGCGGCGACATTGTATGCCTTGCTGGCAGGTTTTGCGGTGCCCACCCAGCGTGCCTGGGTGATGACCATGGTGGTGATGTGGGCGCTGTGTTTTTTTCGGCCACTGGCAAAATCACAGGTGCTGTGTCTGGCCTTGTTGGCGGTGTTGTGCTGGGACCCGCTGGCGGTACTCAGCGCTGGATTCTGGTTGTCGTTTGCGGCGGTGACATTGATTGTCTATGTTTTGGCGCATCGCTGGCGTGGTTATTCACGCTGGCAACAGTGGGGGCGAATTCAGTGGGCGTTGGGGGTGGCGCTGCTGCCGTTGACCTTGCTGTTTTTTCAGCAATCATCGCTGTTGGCGCCGCTGGCCAATTGGGTGGCGGTGCCGTGGGTGAGTGTGCTGGTGGTGCCGGCCTTGTTGATCGGTTGCGGCGTGATGTTTATCTGGCCGTGGCTGGCAACGTGGATATTTGCCCTGGTCAGCGGTGCTATGGATTGGTTGTGGCTGTTGCTACAATGGCTGGCGTCGTGGCCCCTGGCGGTGTGGCAGCATGCGATCGCTGCGCCGTGGGTGCTGCTGGCGGCCATGCTGGGGGTGGCGTTATTGTTGGCACCGCGCGGCTGGCCGGGGCGAGTCCTGGGGCTGGTGTTTTTGTTACCGCTGGTGGCGCTTGCGCCGAATCAACTTGCTGAAGGTGAAGCGGATTTTTATTTGCTCGACGTGGGGCAAGGGCTGGCGGCTGTAGTGCGTACTCAGCAACATTGGCTGGTGTTCGACGCCGGGGCGCGGATCAGTGATGAGCTGGACCTGGGACAGTCGGTCGTCGGGCCGTTTTTGCGGACCCTGGCAGCGACCCGGATTGATGCATTGCTAGTGTCTCACGGAGATAACGATCACATCGGTGGGGTGGAATTTTTGCGTCGGCAGTGGCCGGTAAAACGATTACTGACCTCGGTACCGCAGCGTTTGCCGGGCAGTGAGCCTTGTCACGTTGGCCAACACTGGCAGTGGGACGGGGTGGATTTTGAAATGCTGCATCCGCATGACGGGCAATTATTGCGCAGTGAAAACGATCAATCCTGTGTGCTGCGTGTGAGATCGGCGGGCGGTAGTGTATTATTGGCGGGTGATATTGAGCTGCGCGCCGAGCAACAGTTGCTGGAGCGCGATGCGGATCGTTTGCAGGCGGATATTCTGGTTGCGCCGCATCATGGCAGCAAGACTTCGTCATCTGCGGAATTTGTCGCAGCGGTGCAGCCTGAATATGTGCTGTACGCGGTGGGATACCACAACCGTTTTGGTCATCCATCACCGCAGGTGATGGCGCGTTATCGGGCGCAGGGCAGTCAGGCATTGCGCAGCGATGTGGATGGAAATATTGGTTTTCAATTGCGGCAAACCGGCATCGGTGAACCGCAACTTTACCGGCAGCAGTATCGACGCTACTGGCATTGGCAGTAAAAAATTGCAGAGGTGACATGTTACAGATCGTAATTTCCGGTGGCTGGTTAATGGTTCCCATTATCCTCTGTTCCATCGCTGCATTGGCTATCACCGGGGAACGCTACTGGACTTTGCGCCGTCAGCGTGTGGTGCCCGATAACTTGGTGAGCAGCATTTACCAATTGTACAAACACAATAAACTGGATCAGCATTCGGTGGATGTGTTGCGCGACAATTCACCCCTGGGTCAGGTATTGGCGGCGGGTCTGGACAATATTGATCGCAGTCGCGAAGTGATGAAAGAAGCCATCGAAGAAACCGGTCGTCACGTCGTGCATGAACTGGAACGCTATCTCAATCCGCTCGGCACTATTTCGCAAATTGCACCGCTGTTGGGTTTGCTTGGTACCGTGGTGGGCATGATCAAAGTATTTACCGTGATTTCAACCCAAGGCATAGGCAATCCGGGTGTGCTGGCCGGAGGTATTTCCGAAGCGTTGATCACAACAGCGGCGGGATTGACGGTGGCGATACCGTCGCTGATGGCGTTGCGTTATTTTCGCCGGAGGATTGATGATTATGTTGTTACCATGGAGCAGGAATCGATCCGGTTGGTGGAAATGATTCATGGCGAACGCGAAACGCGGGGAGCTGGGCATTGAACTTTCGCAAGCGACGCGTTGAAGATTCAGAAATCAACATTACGCCGCTCATCGACGTGGTGTTTTTGTTGCTGATTTTTTTCATGGTGTCGACCACGTTCAAGCAGGATTTTGAAGTCGGGATTGATTTGCCCAAGTCCAGTTCCGAGGCGAATCTTCTAAACCGGACCATTGAAATCACCATCGATGCCACTGGCCGTTATTACGTCAATCATCAGCAACTGGTGAACACCCACCCAGATACATTGCGACGAGCGTTGGCCAAAGTGGCCGGCGATGATCGTAATTTGCCGGTGATACTCAGTGCTGATGGCAAAACACCTCACCAGGCCGTCATCACCGCATTGGATGCGGCACGACAACTGGGATTTAGTCGTTTGACCTTTGCCACTCAGCAGGAAAGCAAATAGTTGGCGTATCTTTTTCCTAACCTTTTTGCCGCGCAGATCATGCGCGCATGAGCCAAAAAATACACTATGTCAAAAAAGCCTATTGATTTAAACGACGGCAAAGCGGTTTACCGCCGTCTTTTGGGATATGTCAAACCCTACTGGAAAGCATTCATCATTGTGATCATCGGCATGGCGATGGTGGCAGCCACAGAAGTTGGATTTGCCGCACTGATCAAACCCATGCTCGATGGCACATTTGTCGAGAAAGATCCGTTCTGGATCACCGTGATTCCGTTGGCGTTGATCGGTATTTTTCTGGTGCGTGGTATCGGCAGCTTTGCGACCAGTTATTTGATGTCGTGGGTTGGGCGTCATGTGGTCAAGGATATGCGCAGCGAAATTTTTGATCATCTGCTGCTGTTGCCCACCCGCTTCTATGACAAAAATGCGTCCGGGCAAATTATTTCCAAAATTATTTATGATGCCGAGCAAGTCAGCGATGCCTCCAGCCGGGCGTTGACCATTATCATTCAGGACAGTTTGGTGTTGATTGGTTTGATCGGCTGGATGTTTTATCTCAGCTGGGAAATGACCTTGGTGTTTTTAATCATCGGCCCGGTTATGGCGGTGATGGTGGCCAGCATTAATCGTCGGGTACGACGTGATTCGCGCCGTTTGCAGGATTCCATGGGGAATGTGACGGAAATTTCCCAGGAAGCGATTGAAGCGCAGCGCGTGGTCAAAATTTTTGGCGGCAAGGATTACGAGCGCCAAGGCTTTGATAAAGCCAATGAGTACAATCGCAAGCAGTTTATGAAAATCGTCAGCACGCAGTCGGCCTATGTGCCCTTCGTGCAGTTGGTGGCAGCGTTGCTGTTGGCGCTGATTATTTATTTGTCCACCCGCCCCGGCGAAGAAGTGATGACGGTGGGAACGTTCATGTCGTTTATTTCGGCGATGCTGATGTTGTTTCCACCGTTAAAACGACTGACCACGGTGAACGTAGTGTTGCAGCGCGGTGTTGCCGCAGCGCAAAGTATTTTTGGGTTGCTTGAAGAAAAAGCAGAAATCGATCGTGGCACACAAACGCTGGCGCAGGTGCGTGGCGATGTGCGGTTCGAGAATGTTCGTTTTAGTTATGACAGCGACAAAGGCGAAGTGCTCAAAGGCGTGAATTTCAGTGTGCCATCGGGCAAGTCAGTCGCCTTTGTTGGTCGTTCCGGCAGTGGTAAATCCACGTTGGTGAGTTTGTTGCCGCGTTTCTATCACCTGGAAAACGGGGTGATCAGTATCGACGGTATCAACATTAACGATTTGCGTATGGATGAACTGCGTAAGCACATCGCGTTGGTCAGTCAGGATATTACCTTGTTCAACGACACCATCGCGCACAACATCGCCTATGGTCGACTGGAAACGGCGACTGAAGAACAAATCATCGAGGCGGCCAAGGCTGCCTATGCCTGGGATTTCATCAAGGATTTGCCTGATGGTTTGAATACCCAGGTGGGCGAGCACGGTGTGTTGTTGTCCGGTGGTCAGCGTCAGCGCTTGGCAATTGCCCGCGCCATTTTGAAAGACGCGCCGATTTTGATTTTGGATGAAGCGACGTCGGCGCTGGATTCAGAATCCGAACGCCATATTCAGGCAGCGCTTGAACAGTTAATGAAAAACCGCACTACGTTTGTGATCGCGCATCGTTTGTCGACCATCGAAAATGTCGACCAGATTGTGGTGATGGATAATGGCGTGGCAGTGGAGCAAGGCACGCATCAGGAACTGATGGCGCGCAACGGCCATTACGCCAATTTGCATCGCATTCAGTTTGGCCATGGTTGATTCTTCTGCCGCCTATGGTGCCAGCTATCCTGCGTTATGGTTGCAGGATGTGCGCGATCGCTGGGCTGGGCAACAGGCGCGCGCCAATGCCCGCTGGGGCTGGGTGAAACCGGCAGAAGGTCGCGGCAAATTGATTTGGCTGCGTGCCGGTGCGTCATCTCGTTCGGTGTTGCTGGCGGCAGAGTTGCTCGCTGCAATTCGTCATCGCCGCCAGGATGTGCGATTGGTGCTGACGTTTGAACAGGATTTGCCAGAGATCTACGCGCCGCGTTTTAAGGGCTTGCGTAAAATCGCCGTGGGCTATGGGTGTTGTGATCGCCCAGCATCAATTCAGCGCATGGTTGAAAATTTAAAACCCCACGGCGTCATTGCGGTCGGTGATACGCCGGGCGAAAATTTTTTGCGCCTGTTGCCATTGTTGGTGGAACACGTTGTGTTGTTTCAGCAGCATCCCATGCCGGCCATGCCCGGCGTAGAAATTTGTTATCCGTTGAACGCGAATGATTTACCGCCGGGGCAGTTGTTTGCACTGGCAGCAGATGCGTACACCATGCTGGTGCAGCAGCAGGTGGAGCCCAGTTTTGCCGGCATTGTGCGCGGTGAGCATCTCGACATGCCACTGTGGGCGATGAACGGAATTGATGTGACGGACGCGCCGGACATATTGGCGCAGTGGCAGGCGAGTTCGCTGGCCGAGCAATCGTTGCTGTGTTTGACGCCGGCGAACTGGAATGATGCGGAAGCCCTGCATCAGATCACGCAATCGTTTGGATTGCATAGCGAGCGCTTGAGTCATTGGCGGCGACAAGCGATAGCGCCGGGTTCAATCGTGGTGGTGGATGAAGCGCGCTGGCTGGCGCCGCTGAGTGTCTCGGTGACAGCGCAGCATTTGTTGCGCAGTGAAGAATTGTGGCAGGCGCTGGCAGGTGGAGCGGTATGTACGGCATCGCCGTCGCTGCTGTTGCCGGTGACGGTTGAACGCATCGCCGATGTCGCCGGGTTGTTGGCGTCCTGGCAGGGGTTGATGCAGTCGCCATTTGTGGCGCGCCAGCAGGGCGATGCCTGTCGAAAATTATTTTGGCAGCAGCGCCGTGCCGCGGAATCGATGTTGGATGATTTGTTGAACAGGGTGTATGAGTGGTGAGTTCGCTGGAACAGCGCTGGTACCAAAAAGATACGCAGCCGCCGTTATGGGCGCGCATGCTCGAGCCGGTTTTCCGCACGGTGGCGACGACCCGTCGACGTTTGTATCGACAGGGGCATTTGCGCAGCTATCGTGCGCCGGTGCCGGTGCTGGTGGTCGGCAATATCAGCGTGGGCGGCAGTGGCAAGACGCCGCTGGTGATCTGGCTGGTGGAAATGTTGCGCGATGCCGGCTACAAGCCTGGGGTGATCAGTCGCGGCTACGGTGGACGGGCGGCGCAGTATCCACTGAAAGTGCGCGCGACCACTGCCGTGACCGAGTGTGGTGATGAGCCGCTGTTGATTGCCCGACGCACGGGTGTGCCGCTGGTGGTCGACCCCAAACGCAGCCGCGCCGCCCAGCACCTGCTGGCGCAGTACAAGGTTGATGTGATCATCGCTGACGACGGTTTGCAGCACTATGCGCTGGAACGCGATATTGAACTGGTTGTGGTGGATGGTCAGCGGCGCTTGGGCAATGGTCGTTGCCTGCCGGCAGGGCCCCTGCGCGAGCCGGCCTCGCGCCTGGACGAGGTTGATTTTGTCATCAACAACGGCAGCCGCGCCAAGGGTGAAGTGAGTATGCGGCTGCAGATGGGCGGCGCCTGGCAGCTTACCCATCCGCATGTGTTGCGCAGTATCGACAGCTTTGACGGGCCGGTGCATGCGCTGGCGGGTATTGGTCATCCTGAGCGGTTTTTCCAGCAGTTGGAGAGCCAGGGACTGACGATTTCGCGCCAGCCGTTCGCGGATCATCACGCCTATCAGTCAACGGATTTGCCGACCTCGGGCGAGGTACTCATGACCGAGAAAGATGCGGTAAAATGCCTGACATTCGCCACCGACAACCTGTGGGCCGTTTCGATTCAGGCGCAGTTGCCGGAGAATTTCCGCGAGTCCCTGCTCGCGCTGTTAGCTCAAAAAATGAAGGATTAGTCATGGACCCCAAACTGCTTGATATTCTGGTCTGCCCGATTTGCAAAAGTCGGCTGGTGTACAAAAAGGCGGAAAAAGAGCTGATCTGCAAGGCCGACCGACTGGCTTTTCCCATCCGCGACGATATTCCGGTGATGCTGGAAGAAGAGGCGCGTGAGCTGCCAGCCGACGAGGAAGTCTGATGAGCTACTCCATCGTCATCCCTGCCCGCTATGCCTCGACGCGTCTGCCAGCCAAGCCGCTGCGTGATATCCACGGCAAGCCACTGGTGCAGCATGTGTTTGAATGCGCCAAAAAATCCGGCGCAGACGACATTATCATCGCCACTGACGATGATCGCATCGCCGAAGTTGCACGTGGTTTTGGCGCGCCGGTGTGCATGACTTCGGTGAACTGTGCGACCGGCACCGACCGCCTGGCTGAAGTGGTGAAGCAACAGGGATATGACGAAAATCGTGTGGTGGTGAATCTGCAAGGTGACGAACCCCTGATGCCGCCCGAGGTGATTGATCAGGTGGCCAACAATCTGTTGCAGCGTCCGGCAGCAAGCGTGTCCACCGTGTGTGCTCGCGTGGCCAGCGCCGAAGAATTGTTTGACCCGAATGTGGTGAAAGTGGTGTTTGATGCCCAGGGCTATGCGCTGTATTTCAGTCGCGCGCCGATTCCGTGGAATCGTGACCAGTTTCCTACCGAGTCGCTGGCCGCGAATTCGCCGCACTTCCGTCACATTGGTCTGTATGGTTATCGTGCCGGTTTTCTGGGGCGGTTTGTGACCTGGCCGGCCTGTGTGCTGGAAACGACCGAGTCACTGGAGCAGTTGCGGGTGCTGTTTAACGGCGAACGCATTCATGTGGCTGAGGCAATAAAACGTCCCGGCCCGGGAGTGGATACCGAGGCGGATTTGCGCGCGGTGCAGAAAATTCTGGCCACGGCCTAGTCGTCGAGTTTTTTCTTGTCTGCCGGTGCTGCAGGCTTGCTGGCACCGGCTTTCATGGATTTGGCGATATCGGCTAGCGGCGAGGGGGATTTGTTGGTGGCCACCGGTGTCGCTGGTTTGTCGGCAGGGGGTGCATTACCTTGGGCGATGTTGATGGTAACCACGCCCTTGTCGGTGGTGCACTCAAAACCGTGCGCGTTCCAGCGGATGTGGCCAGTGCGCACCATCTGAATCGCCATTTCAAACAAAATGCCGGCGAAAGCCATGTCGTCACCGCCATCCTCGCGGATTTTTTTCAAAAACTCATCGGCCACTTCGCTGACAAAAATTTCCCGTTTGATACGCTGCTTGGCCATTGGTCTTTTCCGTGTTAGTGAATCGCGGTGGCGACCAGATTGTTGCCGACGACGTTAATCTCAACTTTAATCTCATCGCCCACGGTTTTGCCACTCAGCTGGGCGGCAACGGTTGAAATGTCGATGACAAAGCTGTTTTTGATTGTCAGCGTGGTCGGAGTGATCGGATCGTTGGTAGCGGTGATGATGCCGTGTATCAGCAGCGGGTCAGCGCTGTCGTTGATGCGATCCAAACGAGTCACTATCCAGCTACCGCTGGGTTGCTGGTAGGCGCTCAGTTCCACCCGATCATCGTTACCTAGTTTTTTGATATCGAAATAATGTTCGGGCGTGTAACCCCCCTGATCGCGATTGTCGTTCATGATGGTTTGGTTATTGATGATGAAATCTTTGCCAAACACTGTGATAGCGCTGGGGATAGACGAATTGAGCGCGACACGGCCATTGATGTCCAGATCGGCCTCAATGTGTTGCTCGGCGCTTTCCAGCACTAGGTTGCCATTGCCATCGAACTTGCCTTTAACTTCGATGCGTGCGCCCACGGTGTACGGTGTGGTGTCCTGCACCAGCACGGTGTAGCCGTTTACGGTAAAGCTAGGAGGTGCTGGAGAAACGCTAACCGCACTGATGATGCCTTCCAGTTCCAGTTCCTGGCCATCCTTGCCTTCAAATTCGCGACCACTGGCACTTTTCACTTCAATGCGATTGGCGATCAGCACGCCGCCGCTAAAGCCACTGGTGGACTTAACCTCGACCAAGGCCCCATCTTGCAGTGTAACGTTGCCAATGCCGCCATAACTGATTGTCTGCGATCCGATACTAAAAGTTTTAGCGGTTGGACTTAGCAAACTCACGGTACCTTTCAGTTCAATTTCTTCGCCGGCGGTATAGCTGGCACTCTTAACCTCAACCAAAGTCGCGTGAATGTTGCCCAGACCATCGGCGTAGCCACTGACCTCGACTACGTTGTTGATGGCGATTGAAAGCGCGCCTTCGATTTGGGTTTGATTATCGATGGTGACCACTTGTCCCATGACGGTAATGGTACCGACGTTGTTGAGATCCAGGGTGGTAGCGGTTACTACGCCTTTGAGTTCGTTGTCATATTCAACCGCGCTGGCAACGCCGGTTAATGGATCGTCGGGATCAATCTTGCCGCGTACTTTGACCACCATGCCGATTTTCAGCTCAGTTTCGTTGGCGCCGGCACCATTGAGGCTGACGCTGCTACCGGTGGTTTGGAAATGCACACCGTTGACATAAACACTGCCAAAACCGGTGATGGCGCCCAGGGAAACGACAGGCTCGGTCGTTGGGGTCAGACCGGTGCCGGTTTCGCCACCGCCGGCGCAACCGCTTAACAACGCGGCCAACAACAGGGGAAGGGGGAGAAGGCGTAAGGCGTTCATGGTCTATTTCTCCTGGGAGTCATCTTCAAAGTAAAAAATACCAAGGCCGGCGGCCTTGCGACCTGTCCCCTGGCTGTTGGGGTTGGCGTCGCGGTCATATTCGGCCATTAATCGGTTAACTTCTTCCATCAGCGCCTGGCTGCGACTGGCGATCAATTTTTTGATCAGCGGCAGGGCTTCTTCAGGCAGGTTGTCGTAGTAGACCTTGCGTTGGAAGAACGGCTCTTTCTCGGATTGGTAAATGTTGCGGTCAATGGTGCTGATCAGGCCGTTGACATCCACCCCCAGAATTTTCAGTTTGTCGACTTCGCTGGTGGTGGGAATGTAGGCGCGTTGCAGCAGGTGGATCAGGCCGTCATCGTCGATCTGGATGACGCCTTTTGCATTCAGTTCATCAAAGATTGCGCGCGGTGTCATGTCGCCGCTGTATTGTTTGACCAGGGTAGAAAAGTTGAGTTCGTCTTTGTCGAAGCTCAGGGGTTTGGGATCACCGTCCAGTTGCAGATAGCTGGGATTGTTGATCCAGCCGAAGATAACGCGGGCAACGCGGTGTTGTTCTTTCAGTGAGTAATCAGCATTGCTGGCGTCCATTTGTTGCAGACGGGCCACTTCTTTGCGATTCAAACCGGTGATGGTGGAAATACGGGTCGTGGTTTGCTTTTTATCGTCCAGCGAAAAATCTTTTTCCGCCACATCCACGTAGATTTTGCGTGCGATTTCTTCAAACACGCCGTGTGTCACGCCGTTGCGAAGCATCAGCCGAACCAGTGGGGTCAGCAGCTTTGCCAGGGCGGAGTGAAGAATTTTTTGTTTATCGTCGCTCATCTTTAAAACAGGGGGAGTCGAAACTCCCCCATGCCTCGTTTGCAGATTAGTCTAGGATAACATTAGTTGCAGTCAGTACACCGCCGTTTTCGGTGACGGTAATGACTACCTTGTCCCCGGCAGCAAAGCCGGTAGCATTAGACAACACATCCAAATTCATCGTAGGGGCCAGAGAGGCATCACCGATGATCATGTGGCCTAGCGTGGTGGTATTGTCGACGATTTTGCCTTTCAGCTCTTCCGTGTTGCCGCTGGCGTCATCGCGTTTCATATTGAGTGCCACCAGATTTCCTGTGGCTGCGTCAATGGCCAGCTTCACTTCAATCCAGTCACCATTCACTAAATCATCCACGCCAAAGTAGCGTTGTGCGCCCACATCCAGATCATCTTTCACCATGGTGTTATTGGTGAGATAAATGGTTTGTCCCAGGATGGTGACGGACTTGTTGGCAACGTCAACGCTGTCGACAAAGCCTTTGATTTCCAGATCGCTGTCGCCCATACCGGAGTCAATTTCGTTGACGATCAGCACGCCAGTGGCGTCGCCCTTGCCTTCGATGCGGGCTTTAGCGCCTACTACCAGTTTGGCTGATTCTTCCGCCATTTTGCCGGCTTCTTCAACCACCAGTTTGGCCAACTGACCATTGATGGTGAAATCAACGCTCAGGCCATCGAGAGAAGGAGTGCCGACACTGGTAATCATACCGGACAATTCGATGTCTTCATTTTCAGCGACTTCGACACCCAGTTCGCCATTGCCTTCCACTTCGATTTTGCTGGCGACGAAGGTGTTGCCGGCAGGTGCGGAAGTGGTTTTGGCTTCGACGTACAAACCGTTCGCGATTACAGCAGGAACTTCTGCAGCTTGGTTATAGTCGATGGTCATTCCGCCCAATTTGAAGGTTTTTGCAGTGCTGTCTAGCATGCTGATCAGCCCCTTCAACTGGATTTCATCACCCTGTACATGGGCCTGTTTTTTCACTTCCACGCGAGTGGCGAAAATATTGCCGTCGCCGCTGGTGAAACCGCTGATTTCAACAATGTTGCCGGCTGCGATGTCAGCGGGGGAGAGTTGACCTGCAACTGAGCTTTCAAACACGGTGTCTGCGGTAATGGTGACGGTTTGACCCATGACGGTTAGCGTGTTGTCGATGCCGATGTTGTTGGCAGCTACCGTGCCTTCCAGGTTATCGGCAAAATCTACGCTCAGGGCGTTGCCGGTGGAGCCATCGGCATTGACCGAGCCTTTGAGTTTGACCACCATGCCCAGTTTCAGCTGGGTTTCGTTACCGGCAAGACCATCTACGTTGATAGAGGCAACATCGGTTTCATACTCCACGCCATTGACGAACACACTACCAAAGCCAGTGATCACGCCTTGTGTCACTTTGGGGGTGGGCAGGGTGGTATCCAGTGGTTTGTCGTCGGAGCCGCCAAGGCAGCCGGTCAGGCCCAGGGCTAGGGCAACGGAAAGGGCGGTCATGCTGTAGTTGAAAGTACGGTTTTTCATGGTGAATCTCCTAAGGTTGTGCGGCTGTGCTGTCGTCTCACTTCTGTTATCGGCCAAGAAGAAAAATTCTTGGGAAATTAATCCCAATGAATCTCTCATTTGGGAATAATATCCCAAAATAACGTCCTGTCCAGTATGTTCTTGAGGAAATTTGTTGAAAATTTTGAATGGCGTCACAACGCAAAAAGCCTGGACTGAGCCAGGCTTTTTGGGAAAAACTATCTATTTCAAAGAGTTATTACCAGTGAAGGTCATCCGGTATCCGAAAGGCCGCGTAGGGATCGTCGGCATCGGTGGTTTCGCTGTCGCTGTCTGTGGCGGTGAAAACGACCGATTCCGGTGCCATTTCGCGAGCGGTGGCCAGGTCGGCAGCGGTTAGCAGGTAATAGCGTTCATTGCGCACCAGAATGCTCAACTCGCCGGCAATGACGCCCTGGCGCTGTTCCGCCGTCAGGTACAGGTGGTGGGCGCGGCCTTGCAGTTGAAAATAATACTTGATATCTGCCACCGGGCCGGTCGGGGCCGCAGGCGGGGGAGGGCTTTCGCCGTTGTCTGCCTCAGCCGGGGCGTCGGTTTTGCCCAGCGCCTGTTTAACCTCGTCATCGACCTGGTTTTTGTTCAGGCGATGTTCACGCAAAAACTCACGCAGCTTTTGTTTTAGGGCCTTGGCGGCTGCACGCTCTTCAGCGCTGAGTACGGGTTCGACCGGCGCAGGGGCGGCTTTGGGTTTGGCGGCCACGGGGCGACGTTTGTGGGGTTGCGCGGGCTTTTTCTTGGGCTGCGGCTTGCGCTGGGGCTTTTCTTCCGCTTTTTTGATTCGTTCTTCTGTGACCAGACCGGCACGCAACAGCTGATCTTTGATGGAAATGCTCACGGTTAAGTGCTCCGCTGGTTAAAAAATGCGGCGATTATAGCAGCGTGTGAGCCGAAATGCCCGCCGCTGGCCTTCAGAGCCGTTGAAGGGCGACCTTCCCAGGGTTCGAATCAAGGTTCAGCGTTAAATCCTGGTAATGATGGCAATTACCCAGTACACAAGGTATGCTGAGTGGACATTAAATACGACACTGTGTCGTATTAATTTTATTTAACATATTGAATTAAAATAGTAATTTTATTTTTTTCAGTGGACATTTTTCGAGACTTTTTTCGTGCCAGAGGATAATAGTCCCCAAATGAGGGTGGAAACCGATCGTTTCGGCCCATTTGTCTTCCAGGTTGGCGTGGATATGGCTGCGTTGGAAAGCCTGTTGCTGCGCGTGAATGATGCCCATAAGCGCTTTAAAAGCTCGCCTTTGTCCCAGGTGGCCAATCGACTGGAAAAAGAGGTTGTCGTCAGCAGTATCTTTGGCACCAACTCCATTGAGGGCGGCACTCTTTCTGTCGAGGAGACTGAAGAAGCGCTGGACCTCATGCCAGCCCAGGTGCAGGACGTTGAACAGCGTCGCGCCATCAATCTCAAAAGTGCCTATGAACTGGCCCAGCAGGCTGCCGCCGAATCTGGTTGGCAGCTAAATGTGGGGTTTATTCAGAGAATCCACGCCGCAGTCACTGACCAGATTCCCGATCAGCACAACCGGCCAGGAGTGCTTAGAGATAATCCCAAGGATGTAGTTACCCGGGTAGGGAATCAGGAGCATGGCGGTGTCTATAAGCCCCCTCAGTATGGAAAAGACGTTGAGCGACTGCTGGATGCTCTTATCGAGTGGCACCAACAATTGGCAGCGCAGGGGGTGCCAGTTTTAATTCGGGCACCGCTGGTACATCTTTATTACGAGCTGATTCATCCCTTCTGGGATGGCAATGGTCGTGTGGGCCGGGTGTTAGAGGCAACCCTGCTTCAGGCAGAAGGCTACAAGTACGCCCCTTTTGCCCAGGCACGTTATTACTTTGAACACATTCACGCTTATTTCACACTGTTCAATACCACCCGAAAGCAGACCGAGAAAAAGGCTGAGGCGCCAAATACAGACTTCGTTGCCTTTTTCCTGGAAGGTATGCTGGCCAGCATCAACGGCCTGCACGACCGGGTAAATGCACTCATTGGGTTGATTCTGTTTGAGAATGAAGTAAAGCGCTTGAGCGATGAAAAAATAATCAATCCCAGACAGTATGCCATCGTCAGCCAAATCATGGCATCGGGCAAACCAGTATTACTTGCCGATTTAAGAAAGTCTCCCTGGTATCTGGGTCTGTATGTGAAGCTGACGGATAAAACCAAGCAACGTGATTTAATAAAGTTGCGTGAGTTAGGTGTCGTGAGACTGGATGATAAAAATCAGTTGTGGCCTGGGTGTGTTGATGTAGATGGCTGAGGGCGATCCGGTGCCGTCCTTCAGAGCGTCCACTTCCAACGGCAGATATGTCGTGGGAGCCGCCTTAGAATTAGTTGAATTGATTAATGCAAATTGGCACTCTCGGCTAACACAGGATCAAAATTCAAGTTGCGTATAGTTTGTATAGATAATCTGGGGTTTGGATCGGAATAACACAAAGGAATTTCCATGCAGTTCAATTCGATCAACTTTCCTGATGAGCTGATAGCGAGTTTACGTGCTGGTAAATGTGTTGTCTTTGCTGGTGCGGGCGTATCAATGGGGGAGCCAGCAAATCTCCCAGATTTCAACCGACTTGCCAAAATAGTTGCCGCAGGAAGCGGCGAAGAAAGGAACGAAAACGAGCCTACCGATAGGTTTCTGGGTCGTTTGTTAAGAAGCGGTGTTGCCGTCCATGAGCGCGTATCTAATTCACTGACGCTTCCTTCTGGTCATTTTGCTCCTCTCCACACCAATCTAGTGCGTTTGTTCTCGAAACACGATTTGGTACGTATCGTTACAACGAATTTTGATTCGTTGTTCGAAGAGGCGGCGATGGCTCAATTTGGCAACTTACCAGATATATACCGATCACCTGCCTTGCCATTGGGATCCGATTTTGCCGGAATCGTCCATGTGCATGGACATCTGGACCATATTAGGGGAATGGTGGTCACAGATGCGGACTTTGGGCGAGGTTACTTGACCGAAGGATGGGCACGACGATTTCTTGTAGACCTTTTTCGCACCTACACGGTCTTGTTCGTCGGCTACAGCCATGAAGATATTGTTTTAGAATATCTTTCGCGCGCCCTACCTGAAAGCACTGTCGGCCAGCGATTTACGCTAATCGGTGAGGATGTTGAACAGGGAGAGTGGCTGGCACGTGGCATTGAGCCTATTTCGTTCCCAAAACCCGGCAAACGCGATTATACAGTGCTCTGTAGCGGCATTGAACAGCTGGCTAACTATTTATCTCGGACAATGCTGGATTGGAAACGCGAGTTAACTGGGTTAGCAGCTGTAAAGCCTCCGCAAGATGAGGAGAGTGAACACCAAATTCTCGATGCATTGTCTGACGAAAAGAAAGTTCGATTTTTCACTAACACTGCATCCGATAAGGACTGGTTGAGTTGGCTAGATAGCCGGGGAGTGCTGGATAACCTATTCCTTGACGGCAAACTCAATGAGAGAGACCAAGTATTGGCAAACTGGCTGGCAAAAAATTATGCGTACCAGTTTCCTAATGAGTTGATACTAGTTATTGCCAATCACGGCCTGAAGGTCAATAACTACTTTTGGTGGATTTTGGGTCAAGAGATTGGGATGGATAAGCAATCGTCTGATCATTTTTCTCCCGAAACTCTAGCTAAATGGGTTTCAGTGCTCTTGTCTGCCTATCCGACTGTTTCGGATGATTTCGTAATTGGTCTATTGGGGGAACGCTGTTCTGAAGCGGGCAATTCTAAGTGCCTAATCGAATTGTTTATCAAACTTGTTGAATGTCGGTTAAAGGTAAAAAAGGAGTTCAACTGGCATGAGGATGAAGAAATCAGCAATGAGACGTTAAAGCTTGATATTGAGTACAAAATAAATGGGGATCATTGGTGCTTAAATGAGTTCTACGAAAAACATCTCAAACCCATTCTCCATGAAGTTGCTATTTCGTTGCTTGACAAGTCTGTTTATCAGATCGAACGGATTCATCGCATTTTGTGGCTATGGGGGAAGTCTGATGAGAACTGGGATCGCATGTCTTATGGAAGGTCAGCTATTGAGCCTCATGAGCAAGACCGCATTCAAGATGCTGAAGATGTGTTGATCAATGTAGCTCGTGACTGTTTGGAAAGCTTGGGAGAAACGAAACTTCTCTACGCGCACAGCTTTTTCCTGAAACACTGTAATTCAGAGGTTCCTTTATTTCGTAGGCTTTGCGTTCACTTTCTTGCAGAAAGAGGAGATATCGATGCTGAGGCAAAACTAGATATTTTTCTGAATGAAATGAATCTTCATGAAGTGCCATCACACCATGAAATATTCCGGTTGATGGGATTGATTTACCCGAAACTCGATGCAGATTCCCGTGGGCGCCTTGTCAAAGAAGTTCTAGCATATGAATGGCCCAATCCTGAAACAGGGGCCCTAGAAGAACGGGCTGCGTATGTGAAGTTCAATTGGCTTGATTGGCTTCGAAAAGCCGACCCAGAATGCGAGCTTCTAGAAAATGAGTTAAACGCTCTTGCTGAAAAATTTCCTGATCTGCAACCTAGTGAGCATCAGGATTTTACGTATTGGAAATCAGGTGGAGAATGGGTTGGTCCAGTCAGTCCGTGGTCAGTAAATGAACTCCTTGCGCGTTCTGCGTCTGAATGGTTTGAACAATTACTTTCTTTTAAGGGGAATGAGTTTCGAGGCCCAGACAGAAGAGGTATGTGTCAGACGCTGTCTGAAGCGGTGAAAAACAACCCACCATGGGGTACTTCTCTAGCAAAAGAGCTTGCTGATAAAGATGAATGGCAGTCTGATCTGTGGGGGGCTTTGATTGATGCATGGAAAGATTGGCCTGACAATCAAGATTATCGCGCAGATTCGTTGCATTGGCTGGCCGATGAAAGGCTTTTTCCTCGCTTCTCTTACGATATTTCCCGATGTTTATATGCGTTGGTCGAAGGTGACGGAAAGCTGAATGCTGTGGGTTATTTGAACCAAGCACACGAAGTCGCAATGTTGCTCTGGCCTCATGTGAGTGTTGAGGAATATCCCGAGGAAAAAGATGATTGGTTACTTTTCGCGATCAATAGCCCTGCCGGCATTTTGGCCGAATTTTGGGTGCACGGGCTTAGCCTATGGTGGAAAGCCCAGAAGGAGAAGCCGGAATCATTACCTGATCAATACTCGAAGATTTTAGAACGGGTCCTTCACGAGCATACTCCAGCAAGTGGAGTCGCCCTAACAGTTATAGCAAGTCAGTTTTCATACTTTCTGTCGATTGATCATGCGTGGACGGAAAGAGAGTTATTGCCTTGTTTTGATAGAGACAACAATTCTTTGCGGATGCAGCAGAGTTGGGATGGTTTTCTGAGTTGGGGCCGTCTGAACCAAAGGGTATTCGATGTTCTTCATCCGCTCTTCCTTAAGGCTGCAGCTTGTCTCAATACTGAACTCGCTAGCTACAGAGATCGCTTTGCAGAGTTTTTCGCTGTACTGGTTATTTTTTACTTGGACGATCCGCTGAAAGAGGCTATTCCAGCCTTCTATAAGGGGGGCGAAGAGGAAGACTGGCGAAACTTTGCCCGACATGTCGGCCATTTACTTAGAGGGTTGAACGAAGAACAGCAAGCAGAACTGTGGGGAAAGTGGTTGAAAAGCTACTGGGAGGGTCGTATCCACGGTATACCGAAAGCGCTAACGAGTGGCGAAGTCAACGTGATGCTGGAGTGGCCATTACGGCTGAAAGCGATTTTCCCCGAAGCAGTGCGTATTGCTGGAAAATTGCCGTTGTCCCCTTTTGAACACCTGTCAGTTGGACACGATTTGATGAAGGAAAATTTAGATGAGCGCTATCCAAATGACGTCGCGAAACTCCTTGTATTATTGATGAAGACAGGCAGCCCTAAATACGTTTACTACGGGTTTGATAAAGTGATTCAAAGGCTCCCTGAAGACAAGGTTGATCCTGATGTATGGGCCGAGTTGCAGGGGACTGCTCAAGGGTTGGGGATTATCTGAGGGGGCAATGGGGAGTTTGGATCCTTTTCCCCGACCCTGTAAATAATTCTGTGTAACTGCTGGAATTAAACGACATCCTTCAAGCGGTCTTCGAACTCGATCATCAATCGATTCAAGGCCGTTTTCCAGTGGCGCGGCGTGGCAGACTGTCGGTTTTGGGCGGGAGAGCAGATGAGCGATTGGTTCGTGTACATGGTGCGCTGTGCGGATCAGAGTCTGTACACCGGCATTACCACCGATCTGCAGCGTCGGTTGCAGGAACACAACGACAGCGCGTTGGGCGCGCGTTATACCCGCAGTCGTCGGCCAGTGGCGCTGGTGTACCACGAGGCATGTGCAGATCGCTCTGCCGCCAGTATCCGTGAGGCACAGATCAAGCGGCTGAGTCGGCCAGCCAAGGAACGGTTGATTAAGGTTTGCTTGCCTGCAGAATGACAAATTTGGGATTGCTGGCGACGGTGTGGACGTTGCCGAACAGTTTTTTCAGTATCACGTGATAGCCCAGATGGCGGTTGCCAATCACCCATAACTGACCGCCGGGACGCAATGCCTGCCTGGCATCGCGAAACATGCGTTTGGCGATGAAGTCGCCGACCACGGTTTGCTGGTGGAAGGGGGGATTGTTGAGCACCAAATCCACGCTGTTCTCCGCCACGCCGCTCAGGCAATCGGTCCAGCGATACTCGGCCTGCCGTTTACCTGCAAAGGCCGTTTCGAAATTGGCGCGCGCCGAAGCCATCGCCATCCATGATTCGTCGCTGAAAATCAGATTCGCCTGCGGATTTTTTTCTGCCGCCATCAGACCGACTACGCCGTTGCCGCAACCCAGATCGACAATGTGTTTTGCTTCCGGCATGACAGGCAGGTGCTCAAGAAAAAAACGGCTGCCGATGTCGAGTTTCTCCCGCGAGAATACTCCGGAGTGATTCAAAATCAGGTGTCTGGTTCCATCCAGCAGGTAGCTTTTTGGGTAGGGATTTGGGCCGGGCTGCAATGATTCGTCTTTCTCACAGAAAATCAGCCGTGCTTTTTTGCGCGCCAGCGAGGTACGGGTTGGGCCGAGAATTTTTTCAAACAACTGCAGCGTCGACGTGTGAATTTGCTTGGCCATGTCCGCAGCGATGATGCGCGTTTCCGCACTGACCACATCGCGCAGCCTATGCAGTTGGTCTTCCAGCATGGATTGATTGTGCGGCAGCTTCATCAGCACCAGATCAAACGGGCCACCCAGCTGCGCCAGGCTGTGATGCAATCGCACACCCTCAGCGGCCAGCCCGTTGAGTTGCAGGTTATCGCGTATGCCTGCATGAGCCAGCCACGAATCGGACTGGATGGTTGGCTGCCAGTGGGACAGGGCAACGGCTAAGGCTCCGAAACTGTCGTTGAGAATCAGGATTCGGACACCGTCGCGCAGCCGGTTTTCATCGGCGATTTGTTGCAACAGGTATTCGTCGGCCGCATCCCAGGCGCGCAAGTTGTCCTTGGGGTGATGCGGAAAACGCTGCAGAGCAAAATCGCCTTGAGGCACGCACAATGTCGACATGATCGGGGTCCGGTGAAAACTGCGCGTAGTGTAAGCCAATTTGCCGGTGTCGCCAAAGGTTGGCCGAGTCGGTGGATTTTTGGCTACACTGGCGTTTTGATCATAGACGAGTGTGCGTATGCCCCATGTGATTGTTGAATATGCCCAGGGATTGCTGCCCGAGGCACAAATCCGGCCGATGTTGTCAGCGGTACATGACGCGGTGCAGGCCACGGCCCTGTTCAAACCTGGTCACATCAAGGTGCGCGCCTGGCCGGTGGCTCATTATCTGGTGGGGGGCGAAGCGCAGGGTTTTGTTCATGCCCAGTTGCGCATCAAGCCGGGGCGTAATGCCGAGCAGAAAAAACAGTTAAGCTCGGCAGTGCTGGCGGCGTTGAAAATTCATTTGCCTGGCGCGGTGGTGACAACGGTGGAAGTGATCGACATGGATGCGAGCAGTTATGCCAAGCATTCATTGAATGAATAACGCGAGCAAAATAAATTTTGCCTGTAGCGAATGTTACTGACGATCACTGTCGGGTTCGGACTGGAAAAGTTGGCGAACACTGTGTTGATCAAAATTCATGCGGAACTGGATGTAGGGGCCGGCGCGAGTGACGTTGTTTCGCGAGTAATCCTTGTCCACAAAACCACTGAAATTGTAGCCGGTGCTAAGCCAGATGTATTTGTCGAAAGTATGTCCCACGGAAAAGCCGTGGTTGTAGTCTTGCTGTTGCTGCAGGCTGGCGCGCAACACTCGACCATGCACGCCGATATCCCAGCGAGGATTAATGTCTCGGCGCAATTCACTGCCGATCAATTCAACAACATTATCGTAGCTGAGTGAGCCGATGGTGTGGCCAACGGTTTTCGCGCCATACTGCATGCTGACTTGCCAAGGACGCTGGCGATAGTTCAGGCTGAGCAAATTAACAATGCGCTGTTCTTCGGTGTCAAACTCGCCGCGATTTTCTTCAATGCGCAATGCCAGTTTGTCAAACACGGTCCAGCGGCTGTTGATGGGACGATATGCCAGACCCAGGCTGAGGTCATGATCAGTTTGATGGCTGCGAATGAGTCGTTGCTGGGCATAGTTGCTGCGCAAACCGGTGAGCAAGGTCAGGTCGCTGCCGATGGCGGTTTTCAGCGAGCTTTGCAGCAAGGCTCGATATTCACTGCTGGCAACCCGTGCTTCACCGCGACCGGACCATGTCCAGCCACCGGGTGCGTATGTCATACCGGCGGATACGGCAGTAAATTCTTCGCTGCCACCCACTGCGTAAGGTGCATTGGGATTGATAGGCTCGGCAGTGTGCTGACTCACGAGTTTGGATTGTTCCATACCAAAGCTGATGCTGAGTGCATTGGTGAGTACAATTTTTTGTTTGAGTGCCGCGTTGGCGGTGGTGGACTCGTTGGTGTTGTCCTGACGCTGGCGAATGCCAGTGTAAATTTCGCCGCCTTTCCATGGTGAGGTTTTGACACCGATCAAGGTGCTTTGGGTGCTGCGAAGCTCGCTGTCAGCCAGTTCATGTTCAACGAACAAGGTGGTGGTTCGGCTGAAATTGTAATCAATGCCGCTCACTGTTTTGTTCGGATAGTCGATGTTGTTGTCACCCAGATTGTGATCGTGGTTAAGTTTGACGGCGATTTTATTGTCGAATAATTCTTTGCGAATACCCGAGGTGATTTGCTGTGTGTCCAGCACCTGGCCGTCGGCGGGTAATTCCTGAACTGCGCGCGCGCCCAGACTGGCATGACCACCGGTGAAGCGGTATTGTCCTTCGGTTTGGATCAATGAACGCTCTGCCTGGGAGAGAGTGAGTTGTTGATAATTTGCCTGGGTGTTGATGTTGATTCTTTCTGTCGCGCGATAATTGCTGTCGATGCCCGCTTTTTTAGTGGCATTTTCGCTGATATCGGCCTGTCCCAGGCCAAAGCCATCGTCTTGGGTGCGAGCGTAAGTGCGGATATTCCAGCGGCTGCTTTGATGATTTAACTCAACGTAGTTTGCAGCATCCTTATTTCGCGACATAAAAATTTCTTCACTGTAAATATTGGCTGACTCCAGTCGCAGGCGGGTGTTTTCGCTGATGCGTTGTTGGATGTCCACGCCATAAAGCGTTGATTTTTCGCCGACGTAATCTTCATTGACGAAGCTGATACCGATTCGGGTGTTGTCACTGACTTGTTTTTCGCTACGGCCACCAGTGATATTTCCGCCTTGGCTGCTATCAATGGATTCGTAGCGGACAATGATGAATTGTGGATTGAGATCTGGATTGACGCTGAACACGGGCTCACGGAAAGTAAGCGTACCATCCATGTAGTTGATGTCATAGTCGGCGTAACGCGTCAGTGTGTGGGTTTCCAACACGATTTCGCTGCGGTAGCGGTCGCGTACTTCCAGGGTGATACGCTCGCTGTTAAGAGCAATATTTTTTCCTTGTAAGCGATAGGGGCCGCTGTGACCCTCACCACGAATTTGTTGTTTTAAAAATATCTGATCGGTGTCGCTGCTAAACACAATGATGTCGACGCCGTCGCGTTGGTAACGGGATTTGATGCCAGTAAACGTGCGATCGTATTTGGTGAGTTCTGTTTTGTTCATGCCGGTGTTGTAATCGCCAAACAGGACGTAATAGTCTTCTTTTTCCAGTTTTAGATAAATTTTATCGCTGCTAGGCGCATCGTGGCCGTTGTAGGCGCTGTCACCATAGATGGTGTAATAGCTGCTTGGATTGAACTCCTGAAACAGGTTGTTGGTTGTGGTATTGATCGATTGTTTGTTGCTGTCATAAGCCATGGTCATCAGCCATTCACCCTTGATTTTTCCTCGAGCGAAAAGGCAACACGACCATCACTGTAGAGGTCGTGTTCGGATGATGATCCATTCAGTGGCTCAACATGACGTTGAATCTGGTGGTAGCCTGCACTACCTTCGCTGAGGCCGACAATAATCCATTCGCGAGGGACACTGTGCAGTTTTGCTTCCACGAGCGTTGCCTGGTTGTTGGCCAGCATGAGCGAGATATTCACATTTTCGGCATGGGTGGTGGGTTGCAGTTTGATGTAGGCAATGCCGTCGTCACCGACGGTGTATTTGTCTCGTACGCTGGGAGAGCCAGGCATGTTGGCCAGCGATTCCAGGTCGTCACGTACCGGCAGATAGGGTTGGCCCAGTCGATAGTCCCCGCTGCTGCCTGGACGCACGGGAAAGCCGTCTTTGTCTGTCAACCGAATTGCGATAACCGGTTGAGTTATACCATCGGCCAATAGCGTGGATTTTTCCTTGATCACGCGGGCTTGGGTTGCTGCGGTTGAGAGATGGGTGATCAAATTTAATCGCGAAATTTCACGATCATTCTGGTAAATGATGGCTTGCAGTGTGTTGCTGCCATCAGCCAGATTGATTCCTTGCCAGCGGGTAATGGTAGCGCCGTTGTTGTTTGAGATGGTGCTGACAATATTGTTCGCTGAAACCTGTTTGCCATTGAGCGTGAGAGTGACAGTTTGTTGAGTGCCATGTTTGATGACAACATCGATGCCAGGCGCTGCGGGCAGAGTATTGAGTATGGGAAATAACCATTCAGGTTGATCATTTTTATCAGCCAACCACGAATGATTGAAGGTGTCAGCGGTGACAGTCTCCGTTATTTTTAATTTCTCCTGAGGTAATGCTGAGTCATGAATTTTCTGTATGCTGAAGTCGGTTCGCCATATCGTTCCTTCTTGCAGGTCGATCAATTCTGATTCGGCATTGCCTGTGTGGCGAGTGGTTAGGTCATCCGTTACCAGGGAGTAGCCTGCGGGTAATGTTGTTGTGTCCAGTTGTACAACGTGGCTGCCTGGTGTGACGTGATCGAAATGGAAAAAACCTTTGTCGTCCGTTAATGCATAACGGCCGTCTTCCATGTAAAAACGAATGCCTTTGAGTGTTGCAGTGGTATCTTTTGACGTGTTGCTGCCCTGTACGTGTACCTGGCCGATAATGACGGCTTTGTCCATCATGAGTTCATCAATCAGCGTGACATTCAATTTGGAAATATTGGATTGAATGCTGCCACTGTTGCCTGTAGCTTGGCTTTGGCTGAGATAGTTTCCGCTGTGTATGGCGCCAATGGAAACAACGTAATCGATATGCGCTTGAGTTTTTTCAGCTAGTGTCCCCAGATTGAAATGAAGCTGACGACCGTTGCTGGAAATATCAGGAACAATCAGGTTGCCATTGAATTTTGCTGAGGCCGTTTCGTAGTGAAATCCCGCTGGTAGCAGCTCGCTGAGCTGGATGTTGTTTATCGCCAGGTTGGTGGTGTTTTCCACGGTAATGCGGTATTGCAACGCATCGCCAGGATTGACCTGGGTTTTATCCTGTTCACGGATGACGTACAGACCCGTATTAAACGGTTCAATGGGATTGAAGTGACTTACCGCCGGTTCAGTCTGAGAGGCGAATGT
>JAOUHV010000030.1 GCA_029884425.1 Gammaproteobacteria bacterium | reverse complement strand
ACCAGGGCAGCGGCATCATGCTTAAATTCTGTCGTAAAGGTTCGACGCTGTTTTTTCATGGAACACCTCGTTCAGGGTGGCAATTTTACCACCTAAAATGGTGTCCGGTTTTATTAGACCACTACAGTTTATCAGTGGGGAGATAGGCAATTTAATTACATAACTAATACAGACTGACTCCGTCGATCGGTTATGCAGAGCCAGCCAAGTTTACGGCGAAAAAACGACTGGTACTAGAGTGATTCTACCAACCTACTATTACCGGTTCGTTGCTGGCTAGATTGCTGGCAGTGAATCCAGAGGCGGGCTTTTTGTTGGCGGCCTGTTTTTATAACATATTGTTTATCATGAGACTTCTCCGTGTCGCTGTTCTTTACTGAGCCTTTCTGTGCAACAGCACATCCGTTGGGCGTTGGCGAAAAAACGGCTAGCTTATTGAAATCTATAATAATGTCTCAATAAGCCAACAGTTGTAGCGTGTGCTAATGGTTACTACCGCTGCGATGCCTGTCAAGGATAATGTTGTCAGGAAATTTTACATGGATGGGTTTCTATCATTTGGTGTTGAAGTGTAACTGTTTGAAAATAAACAAATAAAAAAAGTGGCCCGGTTCCTGCTATCTATCGAACAGGCGGGGTGGTCCCGCAATGTTGAAGGACTCTGAAATATATGAAAACGAGCATGATTTCTAAGGCAGTTGTAGTGGCTCTGGCCATGACTGCTTCAGGCGTTGTGATGGCAAATCCTGTTGCTGGCAATACCTGTGGTGCACCTGACCGCATAGCAACTTTGGTTGATGCTGCGCAGTGTGCCTACGGTTCAAGTGCTAATCCAGATGCTTCTCTAGTTGGTAGCATCTACGGTGATACCTGGACCAAAGCGGGTGAGTTGACCGGTAACGGTACTAATGGCTACTTCACTGCTACTGGTAACAACTGGGGCAGCATTCCTGCGAGCGGTACTTGGGCGATTGATCCTAGCTTCTGGAATCACTTCACCAAGGGTGCTATCAGCATGCACGTTGGTCAAGGTGGTGGCGATCCAGACTATTGGGTTTGGTTGCTGAAGGACGACAGTACTTCAGGTACTTGGGATTTGGCTAAGCTGCAGAAGAGTGGCGGCGGCGGTCTGTCCAACATCAAACTGTGGGGCGTGGTTGGCGAGCGTGAAGTTCCCGCTCCTGGCGTGCTGGCACTGTTGGGTGTAGGTCTGTTCGGTCTGGTTGTAGCGCGTCGTCGTAAGGCGTAAGCGCTCTACGCGCTAGGCTTGCGTACAGCAGGCTTTGGGCCGTAACCAGCAGGAAACCTCGGTAGCGATACCGGGGTTTTTTTGTGCGTCGATGACTAGAATCACGCAATGAATTTGGCGAATTTGGCTATAAAACACGCAGTCGACTTGATTTGCCATCCCCGATAACATAAACTGATTCCAATTTCCATTCGGGGACGAAAAAAAATATTTATGCCTGTCTGATGAATAGGCTATGGCTTTTTTCAAAAAACAGCATAATATATGCCTCGCTCTGGTCCCTCCTAAAAATTAGAGCAAAGGTTTTGTAATACTTACTTTTTATTTTACTTTTGAGGTAATAAACATGCGTATTTCTATTGCTGGTATGATCGTTCTGGTTGCTCTGTTGGCTGGTTGCTCCAAGTCTGAAGAAGCTGCTTCTGAAGCAGCAGCTCCAGTTGCTGAAACTACTGCTCCTGCTGCTGAAGCAGTAGCTACTGACGTTGCTCCAGTTGAAGAAGCTGCTCCAGTTGACGCAGCTGCTGAAGCTGCTCCTGCTGACGCTGCTGCTCCTGCTGCTGCTCACTAAGAGTTTAGCGTTACACAAAAAAGGCTGGTGGGGTTTCCCTGCCGGCCTTTTTGCTTTTTGTCAGTTGTCCTTTTGTGGAGTTAGCTACCAGCGGCTGATGCTAAGATCATCTGGAAAGATGTAGCATGTTTGGCAGCTGGATACTGTTCCGCCCACTTGAAATTTCTGTAGTCACTTTTTTTCCCCTTTCTTCGAGATGCGGGCTGTTCTGCTAAGTTCCGCCTAAAAAATAGACGTTTGTCACATAGACTGTGTTCAAAAAAGCGCAAAGTTTTTCCAAATAGCAGTCGCTAACTACAGGGAAGGCAAGGGTATTTTGCTGATGATCCTGAGTGACAGGTCTCCCCCCCCTTCTTGGTCGTTTACTCACAAAAGAGCGTTACTTCTACCACAGTGACATAGTTATGCTTTCTGAAGCCAAAACCGAACAAAAATCACAAACTGCGGAAGCGTTGGTGCCAATGATCGACCTGTTCGCGGTTTTGGCATTGGTATTTATGCTCTATTCCCATGAAGAAATTGTGACGGTTCAACAGGAAACCAGCGAAAAAATTCAGCAATACGAAGCCAAGGTTGAATTTGAACGGGAGGAATCGGAAAGACGAATTGAGCGGGCCAAGGCATCTAACATCACCATGGAGGCCATAAAACAACGCCAGGAGGAACAGGCCAAACAGCTGTTGGCGAAGTTTGCCCAAATGCTGGCAACGGAACAATCCAAGGTCACCAATGAGTACGAAAACCTGGTGGTTGATATTGAAGACAAGCATGAGCAAAAACAGAAGGAATTGGAACAGAAACGCCAGCAAGATTTAGATGAAGCCAAGAAAGAGTACGAGCAGACCATCGCTGAACGGGAAAAGGTTTTTGAAGAACAAAAACAGCGGGAATTGGCGAATGCCACTGAGCGGTATAACCAGCAGTTGGTTGAACAGCACACACGGCTTGAAAATCAGAAGCGCAAGGAGCTAAAGCTGGCCATGGAGCAGCTTGATCTGGCGCTGACGGCGCAAGAAACCGAGTTGGCCAATCAAAAGAAACAGGAAATCGCCCAGCTCGAGCAGGATTATGCCGTGGCTCTTACCAACCAGAAGACGGTGATGGAGGCGCAGAAGCTGCGGGAACTTGAAAAGGCCAAGGTTGAGTTTGACGAGGCAATCAAGTCAAAAACATCCAGTCTTTATAAGGAAAAAGAACAAGCACTGCAGCAGGCCAATACAGAATACAGTCAGGCGTTACTGGCACAGCGCACGGCTATGGAGTCTCAGCGCAAAATAGAGCTTGAGCAGGCCCAAAAAGACTACGTTGATGCCCTCAGCAAGCAGCAATCATCGCTGGCAGACGAGAAGCGCCAGGCGCTAGAAACGGCGCAGCGGGAATACTCAAAGTCATTAATCGAACAGAAAAATGCAATGGAGGAGCAGCGTCGCCAACAGTTGCTGACGGCGGAGCAGGAATATCAGGAATCATTGAAGAAAAATGAAAAAAGCTTGATTCAGGCAAAACAGGACGCAGTCAAACAGGCCAAGCAAGCCTACGAAGTGGCGCTGGCCTCGCAAAAAAGTGCGTTGGATTCGGAAAAACAACTTGCACTGCAGCAATTGAAAATCGAGTCAGAGCAGAAGATTCAAGATCAGCAGCGTCGCCTGGAAGAGGAAAAGCAGCAAGCCCTGGATCGAGTGGCGCAGGAGCGTGAGAACGCGCTGGTTGCGCAGCGAAATGAAATTGAAGAGAAAAAACGCAAAGAGCTGCAGCAGGCCAAATCGGAATATGAGAAGGCACTGGCAAGCAATCAAAGCAAGCTAGCCAGCCAGGCAAAGCAGGAATTGGCTAAAGCCCAGCAAGCTCATAACCAGGCTATTCTGGCTCAGAAGCAGGCACTTGAATCGCAAAAGCAACGCATCCTGGATGAAACTCAAAAGCAGCTGGCGAAAGCGCAAACAGAATATGAAGATGCGTTGAAGACCAAGCAAAATGAAATGACGGCGAGCAAGCAAAAAGAGCTGGAGCAGGCCAAGCAACAACACATGAACGCTTTGGCTGCGCAGCGAGCTGCACTGGAGTCCCAGCGGCGTACAGAGCTTGAGCAGGCTCAGGCCGCCTATGAAGACGCATTGACGTCAAAACAAACAGAGTTATCAAATAAAACCAAAGCCGAGCTAGCCAAGGCCCAGGCTTCGTATTCGCAGGCGCTGCGTGCGCAGAAGGAAGCGCTGAGTCAGCAAACCAAAGAAACACTGGCTGAAGCGCAGCGCGAGTATGAGCAGGCTTTGCAGTCCAAACAAGCCGAAGCTACCGCAGCCAAGAAAACTGCCCTTGACCGGGCTCGCCAAGATCATGCGAAGGCTTTGCGCGATATGCAAGCCGAGGTTGAAAAAGAACTGCGTGATGCGCAATTGGCCTTTGCTGAAAATCTGGCCAAGAACAAGTCTAAGCTGGAAAGTGAGAAGCAGCAGGCATTGGCGACTGCGAATGAAAAGTTCCAGCAAAAACTGGGAGACGAAAAAGCGAAGTCGGACAAGCTCAAAGGCGAGCTTGATGATTTCCTCAAAGCCAAAGAAGCCAAGGAAAAAATTGTTACCCAGCTGAAGGATAACTTTAAGGGATTTAATAGTTCATCCGTCGAAATTGATAGCCGCACGGGGCAGGTGAAAATGCACTTTCAGGAATCCTATTTCAAATTGGGAACCAGTGAGCTAACCGACGAGATGAAAGCTGTCTTGAGGGTGATGATTCCAAAATATGCCAAGAGTATTTATAGCAACAAAGAGGCCGCCAAGCAGGTTGGTGTATTGAAAATAACCGGATTGACCTCTCCCATTTACAAAGGCCGCTACATTGACATAAATGACAAGTCTGCTCATACCGAAGATGCGCGAAAATTTAACGTCAAGCTGAGTAACGAGCGGGCAATGGCGATGTACAACTTTATTTTCAATGATCCATCAATGAAGGACTTTGCGTATCGCGAAGAGCTTAAAGCCAGCATGGGTGTGTCTGCGCAGGGTTTCTTGAACGCGAAACCGGTGCCAGCAAATCTGGTGGGGAAGAAAGCAGATTGTGTGGAATATGATTGCAGTCAGGAGCAGGCAGCGGTGCTGCAGTTCCAGATGAACATGGAACAGTAGGTGGGCAGCATCTAGCTGGTTAGCGAGGTTGATATGATATATCTATTTTTGTTATCGATAGTGTCGTTGGTGCTTGGCGGATTTTACGCAAGCGGCATCGCGCTAACTAACGAGATGATCGGTAATGTCTTTGTCGTCGGCATACTGGCGTTGTTTGTCATCTTTACGATTTTCAAGTTTGGGGTGCATTACAAAATCAGTGCGCTCAATAAGTTCTGCCTGGCATTTTATTATTCGGTATTTGAATACAAGAAAAAATCCCAGAAAAGTCTGAGAAAGATAACGTTTGCCAACAGCTTCAGGGAGCAGGCAGAAATTGCCATGTCGGCTAACTTTGATCCAAAAGTAGCCAAGATCGCGATGAAAGTTCCGGTGTCCATGTATACCAAGGACAGTGCCTATATGCCGGTTTTGCGGGCGAGGATCAAGGAAGCTGAACGATTGAAGATTGAGGCCAAGGAACTTGAAGGCCGTGCCAGCAAGATTATTCGCGAAACTGAAAATATTTTAGTTGAGAAGAAAATTGCGGAGAAGCCGGAGAAGGGATCGTTTTTTGAGCGGTTGTTCAGTATCCAGGACGGCGTGCAAAACATGATCGAACTTACGGTCAATGAAGTCTCCGACAATGATTACACGCAAGCGCCGGAATACGAAATCATTGCCCACATCGCGTTGGACAATAACCCGTACTACGGTACTGTCTTTAAAATTTTCAGCATGGAAAGTGTTATTGCCGTGCTCAATCGTGTGCCGTTCATGATCATTCTTGTGGGCATCATCGGAACGTTTGCGGGATTCTATCTGGCGATGAGCTCAGGCGGTGATTTGAAGGGTGGCGCGGCGGTGGCGATTGCCAGCTCGTTGGTTGGTCTGCCGGTGTCATTGGCCATCGACTATATCAATACACTGTTTCCGGATGCGGAGCGCTACCAGCAGGCATTCAACCGCTACAAAATGAGTCTGGAAATTTTGTACAACCACGAACGGGATCGTTTCCCCAATCGGCAAGGGCGTCGCAGTACGGATTACACCGGCTTTCTGGCTGAAACAGCCTTTGATGCCAGGAGGGACGATGATGAGGATGAGGACGATGAGGGGCCTGGTTGAGGCGATGTTGTGGGTTGGACAAATAGGGTTGGGGGCGTTAACGCCCCCAACCTTTATTTTTGGACGGCACCTTAAGGGGGGGGGGGGACGATTTGTATGATTTGTGAGCAGGCAAGACTTTAGAAGTTCCCACCCTTCTGAGGTAGAATAGCCAACACGTCATCGCGCCACAGCCCGATGTGGAGTCCCGATAGCTAAAAATGACAGGATATTCTATGACCGACAAAGCAAAGATTATTTACACACTCACGGACGAAGCGCCAGCGCTGGCGACTTATTCGTTTTTGCCTATTGTGCAGGCATTTGTGGGGGCGGCGGATGTGGTTATGGAGACCCGGGATATTTCTCTTGCTGGACGGATTATCGCGAATTTGTCTCCGTATCTTCCGGAGAAGCAGCGCGCCAGCAATGCGCTTGCCGAGCTGGGGAAATTGGCGACATTGCCCGAAGCCAATATCATCAAACTACCAAACATTAGCGCCTCGTTGCCCCAGCTCAATGCGGCCATCAAGGAATTGCAGGCCCAGGGCTATGCCTTGCCGGATTATCCAGCCAACCCGGTGACGGATGAAGAAAAGGCGATCAAGGCCGCCTACGGCAAAGTGCTCGGCAGTGCGGTTAATCCTGTGCTGCGTGAAGGAAACTCGGATCGTCGTGCGTCGCTGTCGGTGAAAAATTACGCGAAAAAACACCCGCATTCCATGGGGGCGTGGAGCAATACTTCCAAAACCAATGTTGCCCATATGCACAGTGGTGATTTTTATGGTTCGGAAAAATCCGTGACCCTGTCATCAGCGACGGAATATCGCATCCAGTTTGTTGGCAAAGACGGAGCGGTGACTTCGCTCAAATCCGCTGCCAAGCTGCAGGCCGGTGAGGTGATTGATTGCTCGGTAATGAGTATGAGCGCGCTGAAAACGTTTTTGGCATCGGCTATTAAAGATGCCAAGCAACAGGGTGTGTTGTTCTCGTTGCACATGAAGGCAACGATGATGAAAGTTTCGGACCCCATTATTTTTGGTGCGGCAGTCTCGGTATTTTTTGAGGAGTTGTTTGCAAAACACGCGGCAACGTTTGCGAAACTCGGTGTGAATCCGAACAACGGTCTGGGTGATGTGTTTGCCAAGATCAAAACGCTTTCTGCAGCGGAACAGCAGTCCATTGAAAATGATGTTCAGCAAATTATTGCCGCCAAAGCGAGCATCGCGATGGTTGATTCTGGCAAGGGAATTACCAATCTGCACGTACCAAGCGATGTGATCATTGATGCATCCATGCCGGCAATGATTCGTGACTCGGGCAAAATGTGGGACAGCCAGGGCAAGCGCCAGGATACGTTGGCGGTGATTCCTGATCGTTGCTATGCCGGCGTTTATCAGGAGACGATTGATTTTTGCCGAACTCACGGCGCGTTTGATCCAACCACCATGGGGACGGTTCCCAATGTGGGATTGATGGCGCAGCAGGCCGAAGAATACGGCTCGCACGACAAGACGTTCCAGTTGTCTGCTAGCGGCGTGGTGCAGGTGATTGATGCCAACGACCAGGTGCTGATGGTGCAATCGGTCGAGGCTGGCGATATTTTCCGCATGTGTCAGGTGAAAGATGCGCCTATCCGCGATTGGGTCAAGCTGGCCGTGACCCGCGCGCGTTTGAGCCATACGCCGGCGATTTTCTGGCTGGATGAAAAACGTGCCCACGACGTGCAACTGATCAAAAAAGTAAAAACCTATCTGCAGGATCATGATGTGTCCGGATTGGACATTCGCATCATGAATCCACGCGAAGCGACGCGCCATACGCTGACCCAAATCAAACAGGGCAAGGATGTTATCTCGGTTACCGGCAATGTGCTGCGTGATTATTTGACCGACTTGTTCCCGATTTTGGAATTGGGTACGTCGGCGAAAATGTTGTCCATTGTGCCGCTGATGAACGGCGGTGGTTTGTTTGAAACCGGAGCGGGCGGCTCTGCGCCCAAGCATGTTCAGCAGTTGCTGGAAGAAAATCATTTGCGCTGGGATTCGTTGGGTGAGTTTTTGGCACTTGCTGCTTCACTGGAGCATTTGGCTGTGACCTTCCACAGCAGCAAGGCGAAAGTGCTGGCGGACACGCTGGATGTGGCCAATGGTCGTTTCCTGGACGCAAACAAATCACCATCGCGCTCAGTGGGTGAACTGGATAATCGCGGCAGTCATTTTTATCTGGCGCTGTATTGGGCGCAGGCACTGGCAGCACAAACCGATGATGCGGCATTGCAGGCGAAGTTCAAACCGGTGGCGGATGCCATGAGTCGCGACGAAGCAAAGATTGTCGCGGAACTCAATGGTGCGCAAGGTAAAGCGGTAGATATTGGCGGTTATTACCAGCCGGAATTTGCCAAGGTGACGGCAGTAATGCGTCCCAGCGCCACACTGAACAAGATTATCGCCACCATCTAAATCCGGTGAGCTAAAAATCGACGGGGCCTGGCGATGTATTTCGCCGGGCCTTTTTTATGCGAGATGTGTTGGCAGGTGATCAGGGTGAATGGAATGACGCTGATAATGCGATGGTACTTCTGGTGGCCGCTGGTGTTGGTGGTCGGGTTTTTCTGGCCGTTTGCCGAGCGTGCTGATAGCCAGGTTTGGCATGATCTGCAGGATTACGCGCATCTTTTTGCATTTTTTATCCTGTCGTTTTCCTGTTATGCCTTGTTGTGCCGATTTCATGTGACGCATGCAAAGCGTTTTGTGCCGCTGATTTGTGTTCTGATTATTTTTGCGGTTGAAATAATACAGCCCATGGTTGGACGCACTGCAAGTTGGGTTGATGTGCAATTTGGTTTGCTGGGTGTGGGTGTTTGGTGGTTGTGGCAAGCGTGGTCCACTCGAGTTCGTGGGGGACAACGTGCGGCTCTTGTTGTGATGCTGTTGGTCGTGGTCATTGTGCCGGGCTGGTCGGCATTGCAGGGAGTGTATTCGTTGGTTTGGCGCTGGCAGCAGGCACCGATACTGGGAGATTTTGAAAGCTCGCTGGATCTGCATTTGTGGCGGGCCTATGGGCGGCAGGGAGATCAACGAGCGATTGCTATCCAATCGGCTGATCAATCCAGGCACGGCAGTTATTCACTGTTGCTGCAAACCCTGCCCAAGGTTTGGAGTGGCGTACGCTATGAAGCCGGTGACCGTGATTGGTCTGCGTATCAGCGGCTGAATTTTTCCATTTACCTTGCCGGTGCTCAGTCGGCTGGAATTGGGATGCGCATTGATGATCAGCGGCGCTCGCCGGAGTATGCGCAGCGGGTGAATATAGGGCTGAAACTGCAACCGGGCTGGAATGATATTTCCATGGATATGGCGGAGTTGGATCAGCGGGTGCAAAGCAGGACGTTTGATTGGACAGCGGTTCGTTATCTTTATTTTTTCGTTTCGCCCGAGCAGTCCGCACTGCAGCTCTACATTGATAATGTTTATTTGCAATAGCCTGCCATAGCAGACAGTGTTTACTGCTGAAATGGGGGGGAATTAGCTATTTTTGTTCCGCCTCCTTGGGTATGCTAAAGCTGTATGTTGCGCTGGATGTAACCATTGGTTCAACCCTGGAAACGTGAGTCGAGTAGGGGAGCATATGGAAACGCATACCTTTTTTCTTCATCTTCTGACTATTTTGATTACCGCGCGGATTTTCGCTGAAATCGCCGTGCGGATGAAATCGCCGTCGGTAATTGGCGAATTGCTCGCCGGTGTGGCTTTGGGGCCCAGCTTGTTTGGCTGGCTGGAACCGGATCAGGTCATCAAGTTGCTGGCGGAAATCGGCATTATCTTGTTGCTGTTCGAAGTGGGCCTGGAAACCGATGTTCGACGTTTGGCTCATGCTGGACGCAAGGCGGTGATTGTGGCCTTTGGCGGTTTTGTTGCGCCGTTTGTGCTGGGATTTTCGCTTAGTTTCTGGCTGTTCGAATTGTCGTTGTTGGTGTCTTTGTTTATTGGCGGCACGCTTACGGCGACCAGTATCGGCATTACTATTCGGGTGTTGAGCGATTTAAAACGTCAGCAAGAGACTGAGGGTCAAGTCGTGCTCGGCGCGGCAGTGATCGACGACGTGCTGGGTGTGATTTTGCTCGCTATTTTGTACGAATTCTCGGTGGATGGTGGTGTGAGCCTTGGCAGTGTTGGTAAGGTCATGCTGTTTGTGGGGGCTTTCTTCATCTTGGCACCGGTGGCGGCCAAGTTAATGTCGCATTTGATTCGTCGGGTCGATGCGGTAAGCACAATTCCCGGCTTGATTCCCACTACCATGGTGTCGTTGGTGCTTTTTTTCGCCTGGCTGGCACATGCGATAGGTGCGCCTGAACTGCTGGGCGGCTTTGCCGCTGGATTGGCGCTTTCGCGCCGGTTTTTCCTGCCCTTTGGTATGGCGCTGCGGAATTCAGAAGAGTTTGCCCATCGTATTGAAACCCAGATGAAGCCGATCATCCATCTGTTTACACCGATCTTTTTTGTCACGATTGGTTTGTCGCTTAATTTTCGGGAAATTGATTGGTCTTCGCCATTCATCTGGAGTTTTGCCGTGCTGTTTTTTGGGGTAGCAGTATTGGGTAAGTTGATGGGGACCTTGTTTATCCAGGATTCCTGGAAAATGCGTGGTTTTGTGGGGATGGCCATGGTGCCACGGGGTGAAGTCGGTTTGATTTTTGCTGAGTTGGGACGGGCAGGCGGAATTTTTAACAACGAAATCTACACAGGCATGGTCATTGTGATTGCATTGACCACCTTGTTGCCACCATTGGTCATGAAGTGGGCTTACGCAAAGTACGGGGCTCCCTAGACCAAGGGCATAGATGTTGTGCGTGGCAAAGAATCGGGCGCAGATCTGAGTGGGTGATCAAAACAAAGGAGTGAATTGATTTGAGGTGGTGTGCGCGTGCCGCGCTGTGTGTTGGTTTGTTTGTGTTCTCCATTGCCGCATCCGCTGAATCGATTGTTGATGTTTCGGGGGATTTTGTCGATGTATTGCCCAAGGCATGGATGCTGGAGGACAAAACCCAGAATCTGACTGCAGCCGATGTTGTGTCCGAGTTCGCTTCACGAGCTGAGTTGAAACAGTCGACGGCGAATTTTGGATTTAGCGATGCCGCTCACTGGTTTGGTGTTTTACTGCATAATCCGCAACCGCATGTGCTGCGCCGTTTGTTGGTGGTTGATCCGACCTGGCTGGACAAGGTCTCGATCTACTACCAGTCACCGTTGGGCAAACTGATACAGATACACGGGGGGGATACGCTCCCGTTTTCATCTCGAGCCATTTCGCACCATAAAATTAATTTTCAACTGGATATTCCATCGGGGACGAGCAGGCTGATCATCCGTACTCAGACGGTGGACCCCTACGTGGTTAATCTTGAGCTGTGGGAGCCTGGCGCATTTCACGCGGCAGATGCGGATCAGCGCCTGTACATCGGCGTGGTGTATGGCGCAATTGCGGCTTTGCTGCTGTATAACCTGGTGCTGTTTTTTTCTGTACGGGAAAGTGTCTACGCGGCGTATTCAGGCTATCTGTTTAGCTTTCTGGTCATGCATTCCACCTACAACGGTTACACCTACGCGCTGCTATGGCCTGATTCGCCTGTTTGGGGTAATTGGGCGCACGCTATTTTTATTTATATTTTTGTTTTTTCAGGTTTGTATTTTTGTACGCAGTTTTTGCAACTGCGGGAAAAAATGCCACAGGGATTTCGTGCCGTTAAAATCATTGCCGTGTTGGCGGTACTATCGTTTTTACTCACGCCTATGGTGGGTGGGTACAGCTTACAGGTACAAACCTCCATCATTTGGGTGGTGTTGTATACGCCGACAGCGTTGGTGCTGGGATGGATTTCGCTGTTTCAGGGAAATGCCGCCGCGCGGTATTTTCTTACCGCCGCCCTGGCGGGATTTATCGGTTCATTTGTGACGGCATTGACGGTATTAGGCTTCATACCATTTACGTTTTTCACTTATCACGCGGTTGATTTTGGCATGCTGGTGGATGCAGTGCTGCTGTCGCTTGCCTTGGCGGATCGTTTGCGCATTGCGCGCGTTGAGGCGGAAAGCGCAAAAAACAAATTGCTGGAAACGACTTCGCGGTATGCGGAGGATCTTGAACAACAGGTTCAGTTGCGTACGATCGAATTGAAGCAGGCCAATGCCACCAAGGACAAATTTTTATCGATTGTCGGCCATGATTTGAAAGGCCCCATTGGGGGCTTAAACACCTTGTTTTCCACCTTGGTCATTTCCAGCAAGGACATGACCGATGACACTCTGGAAACCGTACGTACTACGGTGCGGACTACTTCAGACTTTTTAGATCAGCTGTTTATGTGGGCACGAACGCAGCGTGGCGATCTTCGTTGTCAGCCTCAGTGGTTTGATGTGACGGAAATTGTGACGGAGGTGTTTGGCTTTTTGGGTTCGCAAGCAGCGGCCAAGGGTATAACGTTGACCCGGGATGGGGTGTTATCTGCCAATGTATATGCTGATCGAAAAATGATCAGTTTGGTTATACGCAATCTATTAGGGAATGCGATTAAATATTCGTTTGCTGGGGGCGATATATGCGTGACGATCAATGAGCAGGAGGACCATTGGCGTATCCAGGTAAAGGACAGTGGTGTCGGGATATCACCGGCGGTGCAGCAATCGCTGTTTAGAGCAGACACCAAGCCGGTGTCGCTACCTGGAACTGAAAACGAGGTCGGCACGGGGCTGGGATTAATACTTTGCAGCGAATTTGTCCACATGAATGGCGGGCAAATTGGTGTCGAAAGTGCTCCAACGGAAGGAACCCTGTTTTGGTTTACCGTACCAAAATTGAGTTCGGGTAGGTAGCGTCGAGTTTATGTCACTAGTGTGGTTAAGCATTAGTTTTAGCTTGTCAATTTGCCTTTATAAAATCGTAATAACAGTTAGACACGCGCAACACGATGCGCTATAAACGTTACTCTATATTATGGAATCATTTTTTTGATCAAACGAGTTTGACCAAGAAAATTTGGATAGGTTCGATACTTAAACACAATAATTAGGGGGATCCCGATGAAACTAGGAAGTATTGCCCGTACTGGCGTTGCCTTGGCACTGGGCATGGTTGCGATGAATTCATTTGCTGCGGAGGGTCATGGGGGGCATGACGCTCACGCTGCGAGCGGTGAAGCGTGCGTGGGTTTTGGTCCACAAACTCCTCGCGACATCGACAGCATTGCCGGTGAAAACAAGCGCGTTTTTTCTCTTGCGCCAAAATCCAGCGAAATGAATCTGTGTAACATCCACTTCCACAAAAATGCCGAGCACAAATCCAAAGCATTTGCCATCTATGCTGGCGAAGGCGACGGTCACGGTTATGAAAGTGGTTACCAGTGCGGTATCAGCAAAGAGCTGAGCAAAGAAGAAATGGCTCCTACCAAAGACGCCATTTGTAAAGGTGCGCACGGCGAGCTGAAGCCTGGCGACACCATCGAAGTTCACTGGGTACACTCTTCATGTGACGTTAAACCAGGCGCCGGTCTGGGTTCTTGCTTGTCTGACAGCTGTGCAAACCCCAACCTGCGTGTAGAAACTCAGGTGTTCACGCTGGTTAATGACAAGAGTGCACTGAACTTCAACGAACTGGACTACGACGGTAACGTTGTTAAGGGCTACCACCAGCCAAAGGCTCTGCCGACGGGTACTGGCAAGCCTGTTGAGTTCCTGGGTTCAACCACTGGTCCTAAGTACTCCGAGCAGTCCTGCTCTCCACTGCAGGTTACCTGGAGCGTTCGCCCACAGTGCGCTAAAGTCGACATCAACAGTGTTGGCGAGTGGTGTAAAGCGAATGACTTCAAAGAAGATCACGCTCACGGTGTAAGAAAGCTGGTAACCAATCCAAAGCTGCTGTCTGAAATCAAATAAGATTTAGCAGACACTGGCAAAAAGGCCGACATTACGTCGGCCTTTTTCGTTTCTGCCCGGGAATGGGGTAAAATAGCGCCTATTTCTACGAACAGACTCAGGAGTGCCCATGGCCGGTTCATTATTTGATCAGCTGAAAAAAAGCGGCTTGGTTGACACCAACAAAGCGAAGCAGATCAGCCGCGAGAAGCACCAGTCACGCAAGCAGGCGGACAAAGGCAAGAACAAAGCGCCACAGTTGAGTGAGGCGGCCTTGTTGGCGCAACAGGCCCAGGCCGAAAAGGAGGCCAGGGATCGCGAATTGAACCGTCAGCAAAAGGCGGAGATCGAGCGCCGGGCCATCGCTGCGCAAATTCGCCAACTGATCGAACAGCATCGCATCAAAAATCGCGACGGCGACGTGGCCTATAATTTCAACAATGGCGGAAAAGTTGATCGAGTCTACGTGACCGCCACCTTCCAGGCGCAGCTAGCCAAGGGACAATTGGCCATCGTCAAACTGGATCAGCGTGTTGAGCTGGTGCCGACAGTGATTGCGGAAAAAATCCGCCAGCGAGATGAGGGCTGTGTTTTGTATTGTGACTCTGTCCAGCACGAAGAGAAACAGGACGACGATCCTTACGCGAACTACCAGATCCCTGATGATCTGATGTGGTAAAGCAAAAAGGCAGGATGATTCCTGCCTTTTTTGTTGCTCGAAATTTAACGAATTTCAAAATCGACGATGTCATACTCGTCGCCGCGCAGCACGCTGCCGACCTGCACGCCATGCAGGCGATGACCGGTGGCTTCCTCAATCGCGCCCTGAACAGCGCCCAGAGTAAACGACAGCAACTGATCCGAGCCGCTTTCTTCACCAGCAGAACAAATGGTTTCGGTCAGATAGGCGCGGTACCCTTGGTCGATGGTTTCAATTCGCTCCAGTCTGCACAGGCGGGTGCCATTTTTCCCCAACACATTGGCTACCAGCTTCACCCACTCCTGCATGTCCATGCTGGTTTGGCTAAGACCCAGATCCTTGGCGACCTGGATGCCGCGCAGGCGCCCGGCGCGGATTAAATTACCTCTGGCCGCATCTTTGCCCATGATGGTTTCCAGACCAGTGACAATGGAGCGAAAGCAAACAATGCTGTTGAAATCTCCCAGTTCTTTGCGAAACGAGGTGCTGCTCATGTGAAAGTCCTTGGTAGTAATACTTGAATAATTCGGTGGGACAATACCAAGCGCGGAGCAAAACAGTCAAGAAATGTCGGGACATAATCGGGCAGGAGGTGGTTGGGGTAGCCTGGACCGGCCGGAGGGGGGCTTCAAGGTGTTGTGTTTGGGAGGATTTGGGTAAATGCTTCAAACTTTTGCTTTGGCAGGACAGTTTTCCTGGGAATGGAACTTGTAGTATCAAAAGTCGGCAAGCCGTTTTTTGCTACAATGGCGGCAGCCAAACGTTCTGGGCTGGTGAGGTTCTGCCAGCGTAAACCGGTGGGAAGGTGGGAGAAAGTGTGGACTTTGTACAAAATGAAAACGGTCGGTCTTCTGCAATGACCATGGTGATTTGACGGCCATGAACAATCCAAAACGTATACTAATTACTGATGACGAATCCGGCGTGCGTGAGATGCTGGAGGAGTATCTGCAAGGGCATGGGTATGTTATTCACAGTGCAGCCAGTGCCGCACAGGCGCGCGAGATCATAAGTCAACATTCTGTTGATCTGGCATTACTCGACGTGAGGATGCCGGGGGAGGATGGTTTGAGTCTGGCTAGGCATCTACGAGAACACTACAACATCGGTATTATCATGCTGACTGCAGCAGGTGAAACGATGGATAAAGTGCTGGGACTTGAAATTGGCGCAGATGATTATGTTGTTAAACCGTTTGATCCACGAGAGCTCCTGGCTCGAGTGAAAAGTGTATTACGTCGTGGTCAAGCTGATGTATCTTCTGCTGTTGCTCAGAAACAGGCCAAAGACAAAAATATTGTACGTTTTGGTCTCTGTTTGCTTGATCTGGAGCGTCATCGTCTGACCACGTTGGAAAGCGAAGAGATCACTATCACCAGTAGCGAATATGACACGCTAAAAGCGTTTGCCGAAAATCCCAATAAAGCACTCTCTCGCGAGCGCCTGCTTAACCTCACACAACATCGCGACTGGGATCCGTTTGATCGCAGTATTGATATCCGCATTACCCGGTTGCGGAAAAAGATCGAGCCCGATCCTAGTAAGCCCCAAGTGATTAAAACTATTAGAAACGCCGGATACCTTTTTGTTTGCGAAGAGTGATTTTCAATGTTGCCCGAAGAAAAAGTGGAAAACTCCACGTTAATACTCTTGTCAAAACGCTATCAGAAAATTTTGATTGGTGGTTCTCTGTTGATGCTACTGGCTTGTTTGGTATTGACCAGCCAAAGCTACAACAAGGCTCAGCAGCAGTTGTTGGCGGAGCTAGCCAGCGATGTGGACATCTATGGTCATTCGGCATCAACTGCGGGCGAGCTGGCAGAAAATCACGTTGCTCGTCTGAAGCAGCGGTTCATGAACGATTATGTTCTCTATAACTGGCAACAACAGCGGCAGTTGTTTAAATCTGCCAATGTGAACGGTGCGCCCAGCGGTTTTGCGATGTCTGCGTCGGAGGATCCAAACCTTAGGAGTATTACGCCGCAAATACTTGCGAAGCCCGACTATTTTCAGAGTGGGGGTAGTGAAAAGGAACTGGAGCGAATTTTTCACCTGACATCCTCCATGCGCGAGGGTCATCAGACTAATCCTCAGCTGGTCTGGAGTTACTTTTTTTCGAGTAACAAGAATCTGCTCGCTATCTACCCATGGGTACAGATGACGGATTTGGTTTTGGCGCAAAACTATTCCTCGATCAGCGCTCTTGTCGAAGATTATTTCAAATACGAAATCGCATTAAACAGTGATCCTGCTATCAATCCAACGGGGGAGCCGCATTGGTCCGAGCCTTATGTCGATGCAGGTGGCAAGGGGTTGATGGTTTCCCATGTTGCACCGGTTTATGTCGATGGCAAATACATCGGACTTATCGGTACGGATATTCTGCTCGAGGTGTTCAATGACTTTGTGTCCCATATTAATCTGCGAGCAGGTCGACTTTGGCTCATTAGCAAGGGAGGGCAGGTTATTGCCGATAGTGGTGAGGCGGAGGCGCCACAGAAACTGATCGAACTTACGAAACAGGTTCCTTGGCTGGATAGCAGCGAGGCTCGTGTCATTCTCAGTGATCATGGCGGTGAGTTCCAGAGTTTAGATGGGCACCATCTATTGGCGCTTCCAGTCAGTGGCACTCCCTGGACCTTGGTTTATGCGGTGGATGATGGCGATCTCTTTTGGCAGATATTGCCGCGATTGGTTCCGTACTTAGCCACCCTGTTCTTGATCATCATCTCCTTCCTGGGCGCACTCTGGCTGTTGCGCCGATTGTTTATTAGTCCAGCCATTTCCCTGGTTGGTTATATTCATAAGGTTGCTGACAAGGATGACTTTTCACAGCCGAAATTGCCCGAATTATGGCAGCCACTAACCAAGATCATCGATAGTGCATTCCGTAACTCCAGTCATCACCTTCGCCAATTGGAGGAGAGCGAGCATCTGAAATCGGGCATTATCGAGGCCGCGCCTGTGTGCATTATTTCGGCAAACACGCGCTGCGAAATCATTGAATTCAACCCAGAAGCCGAGAGATGTTTTGGTTATCGAGCTGAGGACGTTCTTGGCAAAAATATGACGGATCTGATTATTCCTCCTCATCTGCGTGAAGCACATCGCCAAGGTTTTAGTCGCTTTTGTCGGAGCCAGCAGGGAAAAATTCTTGGTCAGCGTGTCGAACTAAGCGCTATGCGTGTTGATGGCAGCGAGTTTCCGGTAGAGCTTAACATTGTGGCCTCTCGACGAGGTGAAGACCTGATTATTACCGCATTTATCGTTGACCTGACTGAGCGTAAACAGTCGGAGCAGGAGTTACGGCGTCAACGGGATCTTCTTCACCAGAGTGAAAAACTCAATGCTATGGGCTCGTTGTTGGCCAATGTTGCCCACGAACTTAATAATCCGCTTGCCGTGGTGGTTGGTCGCTCCATCATGCTCGAAGAGCAGTTGAGTGAGACGCAGAACATCAAGTCGATTACCAAAATTCGAGAGGCAGCTGAGCGGTGCGTTCGCATTGTTCGTACCTTTTTGGCGATGGCGCGTCAGAAAGATCAGGACCAGCGCCCGGTTCAGATCAATGATTTGGTGATGATGGCGATTGATATTGAGCAGCACGCGTTGAAGACCAGCGGTATTGATTTGAAGGTTGCGCTAACTCCGGATTTGCCCTTGGTTTCTGCTGCGGCTGATCAGCTCCATCAAGTATTCCTCAATCTGATAGTTAATGCGCAGCAGGCACTTGTAGAGACAGCTTATCCCCGCCGACTTGAGATCAGTACTCATCGTGCGGGATCGCAGATTCATGTTTGTGTGGCCGACGGCGGCCCTGGCGTGCCGGAGGTGATTCGCTCCCGTATTTTTGAACCTTATTTCACGACCAAGCCGATGGGGGTGGGTACCGGGGTTGGTCTGCCTATCAGTCTTGGTATTGTCCAGGCCCATGGTGGTGAAATTAACGTAGGGAGTTCGACGTTAGGAGGCGCCTTATTTACGGTGGCATTGCCCATTGCTGAAATTGCCTACGATGAGGATGTGCCGGTAGTGTCGAATGTGGACGTTGTGTCGTCAGGACATGTTCGGCTGTTGATTGTCGATGATGAGCCGGAGATCAGTTCCATGCTTGGCGATATTCTCGCCAATGACAAGACGCACATCGATTATGCAGAAAACGGTTGGTCTGCGTTGGGCCTGATTTCTCATCATCACTACGATGCCATTATTAGTGACTTGCGCATGCCCGGATTGGATGGAGAGGGGCTTTATCGGAGGATTGTTGCCCAATATCCGGCGATGGCTTCGCGGGTTATTTTTGTAACCGGTGATGCGCTGAGTCCCAATATTGCTCGCTTCTTGACTGAGATGGATGCACCAGTGATTGAAAAACCATTTGTTCCAGCCGACGTGAAGCGCTGTTTGGCGTCTCTGCTAGAAAAACGGTTAGAGCTGGCCTCGGCCTGAGGCATTGGCGATATAGAACTCTACAAAGCGGCCTGTAACAACAGGCCGCTTTTTTTGGGGGGAGTAAAAATAAGGGGGAGGGTCTGGCTGTTTTTTGAAACAATTGATACAAATGTGTCCGGTGTGGAAACGCAACAGAAACACGTTATGAGTAGACTTGTTCACATGTGAGGCCACTATTGCCGGTGGTGAATTTGAATCTACAGGAGTTGAACGTGAAAGAGTTTCGTGAGTTATCTGCACTTGGTACAACAGAAGATCTCTGTCATCTCATTGATGAATTGGCAGAATCTGGCTCATTGGCAATTCCTCTTGTATTGCTGGCAATGCAGGACAGGGATGATGAAGTGCGCTGTTATGCAGTGCGTACTCTTAGCCGAATTGGTGTAGGTCAACCTGAAGTGGCCGAATCGTTTGCTATTGCACTAAAAGACCATTGCGATTGTGTTCGTCGATACGCAGCAGCAGCACTAGGTGTCGTCAAACCTCTGGCCGCAATTGCGAAATCAGCACTGACCGTTGCTTGTAATGATGAGGATTACATCGTTCGCTATTTCGCATCTCAGGCATTATCTGATCTAGAGAGAAAAGTGGCGAGATAGACATCCGGATTAGAAAGTTATGCACCCGGGGTAGCTATATTTTATTTAGATTAAGTCGGAACCACTACACTTGAACTGACCATCTTCGGTTTTAACGGTCTTACTGCCATACCCATTACGGCTGTTATCTGAGCTGGACTTCTCATGCCTGTCATAACCAAGATGCTCATCCATCTCGGCATTGAGGGCGGCTTCGACGGTGATCTTGGTCATCATTCGCCGAAAGTCATTGAGGTCTTGCTCGGTTTTGATGCCTTTAGCTGCTTCCCGTGCCAAGGCTTCGATTTCTTTCTTGTTCCTGTTTGCCTATCCTTTCCAGTAGAGGGTAATAATAGGCAGTTACACAGTTTTATCTACAGTCTCGGTTTCACTAATGCCAAACATTTCACAGGCGAACCGAATCGACATCGCTTTTTCCTTCAGCACACGTTGCGCCATCTCCTTGCGCTTAGATGGGATCACCACTTTTTTCAAAGCCTCCTGAATGACCTGGGATTTTAGGCGTAATGCGGCATGCATCTTCTTGAGTCGGCGGTTCACGTATTCCAGTTTTTTCATGCTCTTCATTAATGAAGAATCCATTCCACCGTACTTCTCCAGACAGTTATAAAAGGTCTCGTGTGTACGGTAAAACTCCGTAATTAATACCCAAGTTTCAGATTCATTGAGGAAGACAATGATCTGGCTTTCGGTAAATCGGGACTTCTTCATCGTAGATTCTCCTTTGCTTTAATATATTGGGAAATTCTATTTTTGAGCACCATCTTTTTTCGGGGGGATTACCCCAGTTCTTTGCGAAAAGAGGCGCTGCTCATGTGAAAAATCCTTGATGGTGATGCCTGAATGATTTGGTGGGACAATAGCAAAACCCAAGCTGACCGGTCAAGAAAGCCTGGGTGGGGAGTGTGGTGACTTAGCTAATAGTAGACATGTAGTTCGGCAGCAAACTCATGCCATGTTAAGTCATTTTTCTGATGACGCTCAGCATTAAGTCGGAATGAAAGATTTCTGGATAGAGCAATACTTTGCTGCACTACGAAAGTGTCAAGGCGTTGTTCTTCACCAATGATTCCCTGTTGTGATTCAGCGTAGGAGTGCAAACGCCAGCAGTTGATGGGTTCGCTGATAAAACCAGCCCGAAGCAGTGGTGCAAAGCGATATTCGTCTTTCAAGTCCAGACTGTGTGCCAGAGAACCTTCCAGGAGACCGTAGAGCACAGACTGTCTGTTTTCTCCCAAGGCAAATGCCAAACCAGCACCGCCCCGGAAGTAGCTCAAATTTTCTATACCAGGCTCGGGGTTGTTGTCCCACCCCAAGGCGAGATGCCAGGAAGTATCATGAAAAAAGCGATCTCGAGGTTCGATGGAAAGTATTTCTAAAATGGTTGTGTTATTTAAATCCAGTTGCTTCGTCGCGTCGTCATAGTTTAATTGCAGATTCATGAATTGAAGTGCTGAGTTGGAAACGAAACCAGCACTGGGATCAAGCAGGTCATGGTAGGCAGGTCGCCAGCTCAGGGATACGCCGTTATTTCCCATCAATCGAGAGGCCCCGATGGACAGTCTCTGTGAGTTATGGCCAAGGTCTGGGTGAATGGATGGCGGTGGAATATCTGGTGTCTGGCTAGCCAATTTTATTTTGCTGCGGGCCAGAAGAATTTGACGTTCCTGTTTATTTAACTGGGTGGCGCTGTCATCCGAGTTTTTTAATTTCTTATAGCGATAGTAGTCATTCAGCAAGTCCAAAACTTGAATCTGTCTTTCTTCACTGAGTGCGGTTAATTGCGGTTGGATATTCTCAAAGCCTGTTTTATAGGCCCGCATGGTGAGTTCAATGTCTTCATCATTCATGGTTTGTTGTTTTGCCCGAATGATGCGGCCATGAGAAGCATTGTATTGAACATCGGTCACGAGACCTTTTTCCCGCAGCAAGCGCAAGGTGTCAACGGGGATGGTCCAACCGTTGAAGTTATCTGTCAGGCGATTTTCGGCAAAGCTGACATCCAGCAGAGATAGCAAATGGTATGAGCAGTTCTCAGTGAAAAAGTAATAGTCGAAATAGCTGGGGGCAAGCTCATAAACATGCATAAGGATAAATGAAATTTCATCCTGAGAAATATTGAGTGTGTATTCCCATACGTCACGATTTTCCATTTGCGCATATTCACGTAGCTTCGTGTAATACGGTACGACGCTGAATTTCCCAGGGAATCCGCCGGACAGGCCAAGTAGCGAGTAGGAAAAGCCGTTAACATTGGGATCTACCTGGGCAGCGTAATTGATGCTGTAGTTGAGCATCTTTGTTTGCTGAGTCTGCCCCTTTTTGTCGACACGAAGTAGGGTATGACCAAACATCGAGGATGGGCTGTTTGGGTGGGTAGTGGGGAAGACTACGGTAAGTTTTTCCGCAGATAGCACGCGGACGAACAAGTCAAAATCATCACACGCTTCTTTGGGTAAGCGTGAAGTATCAAATTTCAGCTGTTTTCCCAGCCAGTGAAACCTGGCAATAAATCGACACTGAGCACTAAGCTGGACAGGCTCCAGCTTTCTATTCGAAAAAAATGCTGCAAGGGTTGCTTCTAACTCTGCCTGAGGGGCAGTTTTACCGTTCTCTGAAAAAAAGAAGTCACGACTATCCACTTGGCTTTCATAGTGACCGAAAAAATTCTTTTTATAGTGAATCAGAGTCAGCCAGATAGGATGTTCAGCCAGGCGGTTGGAGCGTGATTGTTGAACGATTTCTGCGAGATAGTGGTCTTGGGAATTGATAGCAAGCGAGACCGACGCATCATACTCACCTTGCTCTATCAGGGTGTCGACTTTGGATTGGGCTAGACCGTATTGGGGTAAAAGCAGGGAAAAACAGAATGCTAGAAAAAAAATATTAAACCTGGCCACGTTGGGAGCACATCACTAATTGTTTTTATGTTTTGGGAAAGAATCCCCGGCAGGCGGATGCTGCCGGGGGTGCTGCGTGTTTACTGAATGTATTTTGCCAATTGACTATCGGAGGCCATAGCCAGATCCAGAGCGGCTAGTACTTCGGCGGGCTTTTCTGATTTCACAAACAGATCTTCATAGCGAGCCTGAGTCAGAGAATAGAACGTGCCTTTGTCCTGCTCTTGGATAGCCATGATATGAGCTAGAGAAGCCAAGTAATTGCCCTGACCTTGTGCCGCATCCACCGACAAATTATCCATATTGGAAGCAACAAACTCCTCGCGTTGCTTATTGTCATTTTGTACCACGGTGGAGGTATCACAACCGCTGGTGCCTGATGTCATGGCAAAAGTTTGGTTACCATAGATTGAATTCAGGATGCTGGCGCCAACATTCACACCTGCGCCTGATTTTCCTCCCAGGATAACTTTGCCTAAACCGCAGCCGGCGCCGTCATTGGCGGCATGGGCAGCAGATAGAGGTAATACAAGACAAATTCCCAACGCTAGAACTGTTTTTTTCAGCATACGTAGATTCCTTGTTCTCTATTGATTAAATGAATTGACCCGGAACGAGACCAGTTAGCGCACGTAATGGGCAAAACGCTGATCAGTTGCCATTGTGCTATCCAGAGCCGCGAGAACTTCTTTGTATGTTGGCTCTTCAGAGTTAAAGATATTTTCAAAGTTGCTTTGAGTGAGAGAGAAGAAGGCATCTTTGTCTTGTTCTTCGATACCCATCAGAGCTGCCAGAGAGGAAAGATGCTGGCCATTTCCTTGAGCAATGTCTTGGGCCAGGTCATCAATGTTGGAGGCAACAAATACTTTTTTCTCCAATTCATTGCTGGCAACCGCATTTTGGTTACATCCCAATGTGCCGGAAGTGATACCAAATGCTTGGTTGGAAAAAGAGCTGTTAGTGGTGCCAGCGCTGATGTGAGCCATTAAACCAGATTTTCCTTTCCAGATTTGGTTGCCCAAACCACAACCAGGGCCCTCATTGCCTGCCATAACCGGCAATGCAACTACGGAGAGTAACAGGCCCGAGATTAGTGCTCTTTTCATATTTGCCTCCTAGGCTTTTATATTCGAAGAAACGAGGTTACATTTGTAACTCTCTCTATTTCGGGTTGTCAATTGATTTCTGGAGAAAAAATTGGGAAATTGCAGAAGATGTTTCCTGGCACTGATATTGCCAGTTTTTTCGATTTTGTGTGGATGTAGTGGGTTGTTTTTTCATCCTACGCAGGATGAAGTTTTAACGCCTTCTCGTTTTGGTATTCTGCATGATGATATCTATCTGACAACACCTGATGATTTTAGATTGCATGGCTGGCATTTACATGCGCAGGGGGATAAAAAGGGGAGTGTTGTTTTTTTTCATGGTAACGCTGAAAACATTACTACGCACATCGCCAGTATCTATTGGCTGCCAGCTCAGGGATTTGAGGTATTTATTTTTGACTATCGAGGATATGGACGTTCTCAGGGAACGCCTAGTGTTGAGGGGTTAATTCTCGATGCTATGACTGTTCTTGATTATGTTGCTGAGTCAAAGTCGACGGATATTGTTGTGTTTGGTCAAAGCTTGGGGTGTGCAATTACGTTGAACGCAGTTGCCAAATTTCAGCATAAAGAGCGTATTAAAGCGGTTGTTGTGGACAGTTGTTTTTCCGGCTTTCGCGAGATTGCCCGTGAGAAAATCGCAGATGTCTGGCTGACCTGGCCATTTCAGTGGCCACTGTCGTTGGCTTTTACGGCCGATTACAGTCCGGTTGATGCGCTACACTCGCTTGCTTCTATCCCCATATTGATTATTCATGGAAATCAGGATCGTGTTATTCCGATTCATCATGGGAAGCGATTGTTTAATGCGGCAGGCTTTCCAAAGGAATTTTGGGAAATTGAGCGAGGAAAGCACATTGATTCAATGATGAGAGAGGGAGTGCGGTCACAGTTTTTGACTTTTCTGGATGATGCATTTTTGGCAAAGATACCTAGTCAGAGGGCGCAGGAAAGACAATTGGACTTCCCTAGCATTTTTGAAAGCAAAAAATGATATGTGATTTATCGTTGTTGTCACAGACGTAGTTCAGAAGATTCGATGCCAAGAAATGCCGAGCCATAAATGAGCAGACAATGGTCTGCCCCGAGAAATTTTTCCAGAAACAGAGTGATAGGATTACCAATAAGGTGAGTGGCTCCAGCGCATCGCAAGCAGTCTGACAGCGATTAGTGGTAGTAAACCAAATTCAGCTGGGCAGAATCGTAAGGATCGCGTTGAACATATTCAAAGCGCACTGCCAGATTGCGGTCGATGCCGTACTCAATGCCGATGCCTGCCATCAAGCCATCCGCTTCACCGAAATCCGCGCCGAGTCTGGCGATAAAATCCCATTTGGGCGCTAGCTGGAATTGCATGACTGCAGTGCTCCACAGGCCGGAGAAGCGGACGTTGTAGTAGTAGGGGTAGTACTTATAGGGATAGGGGTGGTAGTAATCGAACCAGCCGCTGTCCATGTAGCCCAGTTCGAGCAGGACGTTGGTTTTGCTTCTCGCGCCGCCATTACTCAATTGCAGACCGCCGAAAAACTGATAGCCGGTTGCCGTGCGGTGATAGGGCACGTCCAGCGTATTGCTGCTGATACCACCGCCAAAGTGGACCTGATTTTGTTGGGCCTGAGCGGGCAGGCTAAATAGCATGGCGATACCTGCCAGTGCCAGGCAGATGGATTTATAGAACAACTTCACAACGAACTCCTGAATGCGATACACGAAATTGCGCGCATTCTAGCGTAGGAGCTGGCGGAAAACACCTGTCAGGCCAGCCCGACTGCGGAGGGGGGATTACTCGCGCAGGCCGCGCAGGATTTCCTGTCTCACACCTTGGGCCGCACGCTGTCCGCTGATGACAGCGCCTTCGAGCGTGGCCGGATAGCCGGTGTCGGTAAAATCGCCTGCCAGCCAGCAACCGGGCAGCAGGGTTTTGTTGACTGGACGGGTTTTATCAATGTTGACGCTGCTGACGAAGGTCGCGCGTTTTTCGGTGATCAGTTGTACGTCCAGCGGTGCCGGCCAGTCCGGGTACAGGGCGGCAATTTCAGCCACCACGGTTTTGATGATGGCATCTTTGCCCTGGGTGATCAATTCGCTGCTGGCACTGATGATGACGGCGATTAATCCGGGTTGACCGGCAAAGCTGCGATCGAACAGCCACTGGCTGTGAGTATCGACCAGGCCGATCATGGGACTGCTCAGTTTGACTGTCTTTGGATAGCGCAAATAAATTGTCGTGATCGGTTCGTATTCAAATTGTGCCAGGCGATGGCATATGCTCGCCATCGGCGGTAAATCATCCAGCAGGCGTTTGGTGCCCAGGGGGCTGGTGGCCAGAATGAGGTGATTGCACGGAATGGTTTCGCCTTCGGTGTGAACGCCGCTGATACGGCCGTTATCCACCCGCAAGCCAATGGCTCGGGTCTTGAGCATCACCAGGCCACCGCGTGATTCAATAAACTCCATCGCCGGCTCGGGAAATAATTTGCCCAGCGATATTTTGGGAATGATCAGGTCGCTGTGCTGGCGCTGATAGTTGAAAGTGTCATGCAGCACTTTCAAAAAAAGTTGCGCTGACGCTTTGGTGATTGGTGTATTCAGCGTTGCCAAACACAACGGTTCCCACAGCATTTTGGTCAGTCGACCATTTTGCCGATGACGGATGAGCAGCGCATGCAAGCTGACATCTTCATCGAGACGAAAACGGGTAAATGCCAAGTGAGTACAAAATTTCAATGCCAGGGCGCGTTCTTGCAGTGACAATCCCTGAGCGGTCATTAAACCGAACAATAGATGCAGCGGTGCCGGCAATTCCGGCGTTTTTAAATGCAGGTTGTTGCCCTTGGGGGAGCGCAAGTCCAACGATAAGGATTGGCGCTGCAGGGCAGTGTCAACATCAACGCCGATGAGTTCCAGCAGCGATAATGTTTGCCGGTAGGCACCGATCAGAATGTGCTGACCGTTGTCGACGGTGTCGTCGCCAAAGGGTGCGCAACGGGCGCGACCGCCCAGTTGTTTTGCAGATTCAATCAGGGTAACAGGAATGTCGTTGGCGGCCAGCGTGACCGCTGCGGCTAATCCAGACCAACCACCACCGATAACAATTGTACTCATGCAGCAGCTTGGCGTTGTTGGGATTTGTGACGTTTTTTCTCGTGCCGCGCCGCGTTCCAGGCAATCCACAATTTACGCAGTGGTGTGAGCTTGATGCGGTGTTCGAGCACGCGATAGCCGTCTTGTTCAATTTCGGCCAAGGTGGCCTGATAAATTTTTGCCATGATCAAACCGCTGCGTTGATGGTAGCGATCAGTGTCGGGCAGTTTCTCAAAGGCTTTGGTGTAGTAACGCTTGGCGCGTTCGACCTGAAATTTCATCAAGGCAGCAAAATTTTCCGAAGTGGTGTGTTGTAACAGTTCTTCGTTGCTGACCGAGAAATTCTTTAATTCATCCTGCGGAATGTACACGCGACCGCGCTGTGCATCTTCGGCTACGTCGCGGCAAATGTTGGTCAACTGAAATGCCATGCCCAGATCGTGGGCGTATTTCAGGGTTTGTCTGTCCTGATAGCCAAAAATTTCTGCTGACAGCAATCCCACCACACTGGCAACGCGATAGCAGTACAGCGACAGCTCGGTGAAAGTCGGATAGGCGTCATAGTCCAGATCCATTTCCATGCCGTCGATGATTTCCATGAAATATTCTTCGGCCAGATTGAAATGCTTGATCTGTTCCTGCAGTGCTTGAGTGACCGGATGCTTGGGGCTGCCGTGAAACAGCGCCTTGACTTCTTCGCGCCACCAGGCAAGTTTGGTGCGGGCAATATTTTCATCCGAACATTCGTCGACCACATCATCCACTTCGCGGCAGAATGCGTAAAGTGCGGTGATGGCGCGGCGCTGTTGATCCGGTAAAAAGCGAAAGGCGTAATAAAAACTGGAACCGCTTTTCGCGGCCTTGTCGGCACAATAGTCGTCAGGTGTCATGAAGTTTCAAGTTTAGTATTCACAGTTGCAGCTGGTGCTTGGCGACGGAGCGCAAACCAGAGCATCCACAGCCCGTCCCATTTACGGAGACGAGGGCGTTCAAAAACATCCGTTTCCAACTGCTTCAAACGATGCAGAATACGCAATCCGCCGCCAATGATCAATCGAATTTCCAGTCCAAAACGCCCCTTCAGCCGCCAGCCCAGGCTGGCTCCGCGCAGAATGAGGGTTTCGGCACGGGCGACTTCGCGCTTGAACAGGGCGCGCATGGCTTGATCGGAAACCGCATTGCGCAGGTGATGTTCGGTGACCCCCAGTTCGTCCATGTCTGACTGTGGCAGGTAAATGCGTCCCAGCTCGTGAAAGTCCTGCTGCATGTCCTGCAAAAAATTGATCAGTTGCAGCGCGCTGCAGACATCATCGGAGTCGCGCAGATTTTGTTCGCTGGCTTCGCCGGCCAGATGCAGCAATATCCGTCCCACCGGATTGGCAGAATAGCGGCAGTATTGCAGCACGTCGGCGTGGCTGGTGTAGCGTTTTTGCTGCACGTCCTGTTTGAAGGCTGTGATCAGGTCGTGGTAGAGCGCAATCGGAATATTGTGCTGGCGGATGACGTCGACATTGGCGAGCAGAATCTTGTCATCGGTGCCGTGACCGGCAATGGCGCGGTCCAGTTGCTGACCGTAGTCGTCCAGTGCCTCGAAACGTTGCTGTGCGCTGGCGTCACCTTCATCGGCCAGGTCATCCACATGGCGAGAGTAGGCATACACCGCTGCAAACGGGCGCCGCATGTGCGCCGGCAGCAGTTTGGAGGCGACCGGAAAATTTTCGTAGTGGTTGTTGGCAATTTGCTGACAATGGGCGTAGGCAGCGGCCAATTCCGGCGTCATTTATCCTGCTCCAGCGAGGTGTCCAGTTCCAGGCTGCTGACCTGGCGTGGCAGGGTTTCCACCTGGGCGCTATCGGCCATGACTTTTTTCTCGGCAATGCCCAGTTCAGTGAATTTGCGTGCGCCCGGCAGTACGCGGCTGTCGAATGAACTGACGGCTTTGTTGTAGTGGCCGACGCTTTGTTCCAGCGATTTACCGACTTTGTTCAGGTGTTCGCCGAAGGTGGCCAGACGGCTGTACAACTCTTCACCCAGCGCGCGAATCTGTTCGGCGTTTTCTGCCAGCGCTTCCTGACGCCAGCCATAGGCCACGGCACGCATCAGCGCGACAAAACTGGTGGGGGTGGAGAGGATGACTTTGTTTTTCATCGCATCTTCGAGCAGGTTGCGATCCACATCCAGCGCGGCGCCGAGGAACTGTTCGCCGGGAATGAACAGCACCACAAAATCCGGCGAGTTCTTGAACTGGTTCCAGTACGCCTTGCTGGAAAGTTCTTTGACACGATCACGCACATGGCGTGCATGTCGTTGCAGTTCGATTTGACGCTGGTTGTCGTCGCTGGCTTCCATCGCTGACAGATAAGCATCCAGCGGGGTTTTGATGTCGACCACAATGTCGCGGCCGCCGGGCAGGCGCACGATCATGTCTGGTCGCAGGCGACCATCCTCAGTGTTGATCGTGGTCTGTTCGAAAAAGTCGCAGTATTCCACCATGCCGGCTAGTTCGGCCAGGCGCTTGAGGGTCATCTCGCCCCATTGACCACGGACTTCGGGGCGGCGCAGGGCGTTGACCAGATTGCGCGTTTCGCCCTGCAGCGCTTGCTGGCTGAGATTGAGATTTTGCAAATGCTGGTTAAGGGCGCCGTAGGATTCCTTGCGCTCTTTTTCAGCCTGGTGAATGTGCTGCTGGGTTTTTTCCAGCGCTTCGCGAATGGGGCGCACCAGATTTTCGATGGCTTGTTCTTTTTTCTCCAGATCACCCTGGGATTGCACCTGAAAGGATTTCAGATTTTGCTCGGCCAGTTTGAGGAACTGTTCGTTGTTGCGCGCCAACGCCTGCGAGGCCAGATTTTGAAATTGCTGGCTGAGTTGTTCGTGCGACTGTTTTACCGTCGCCAGGCGCTCGGCATGCACAGCTTCGACATTGCTCAGTTTGGCCTGCAGTTCAATGTTGGTTTTTTCTTGGGCGGCGATGGTTTTCTGTTTCATCAGCGCGGCGATGGCAAAGCCTGCCACCAGACCGGCCAGCAGCATTGCGATGGGAAGCAGCAGTTCCATCAGGTCCATTTCTCCAGGTAGTCCAGCACTTGTTGGGGATGATCGATCAGGGCGTCGGCTTGCCAGCTGTGCGGGTCATCGTCGGGTAGCAGATAGCCGAAGGTGGCGGCCAGGGTGCGCATGTTGGCGGCGCGACCGGCGGCGATGTCACGCTCGGCATCGCCGACGTAGACGCAGTGTTCGGCAGCGACACCGACCAGGTTGCAGGCATGGTACATGGGTTCGGGATGGGGTTTGCTTTTGGCGCAGGTATCGCCGCTGACGATGGCGGCAGCGCGTGGTGTCAGGCCCAGCGCCGCCATCAGCGGATCTGTCAGCCAGCCGGGCTTGTTGGTGACCACGCCCCATTTGATGGCGCGGCTTTCCAGCTCGGCCAACAGTTCATTCATCCCGGCGAACAAGGTGGTATGGCGGGCGATGTTGTGCAGGTAAATATTGAGAAACTGTTCGCGCACTGCGTCGTAGTCCGCATCGCCGGGACCGATGTCAAAACCCAGCCGAATCATGGCGATGCCACCGTGGGAAACCACCGGGCGGATGGCTTCAAACGGCAGCGGTTGATGACCGCGGGCCTTGAGGGTTTCGTTCAGCGCATAGGCCAGATCGGGCGCAGTGTCGGCCAGGGTGCCGTCGAGGTCGAAAAGAACTGCTTGGATGGACAAGTTAGTCGGTTTCCTTGATGCCGTAGGTGAGATAGTTGACGTCGATGTCCTTGCCCAGCGAGTAGTTTTTGCTCAGTGGGTTGTAGCTCATGCCGCTCAGGTCGGCGATGGTCAGGCCGTTACGGCGCATCCAGCCGCCCAGCTCTGAGGGCTTGATGAATTTTTTGTAGTCGTGGGTACCTTTGGGCAACATGCCCATCAGGTATTCCGCGCCCAGAATCGCCAGTGCGTAAGCCTTGGGGTTGCGATTGAGGGTAGAGAGGAAAACCTTGCCGCCGGGTTTGATCAGTTTGATGCAGGCGCGCACTACCGATTCGGGATCGGGGACGTGTTCGAGCATTTCCATGCAGGTGACCACATCAAATTCACCGGCATGGCGCTCGGCAAATTCTTCGACGGTGATTTGTTGGTAGTCAACGCTCAGGCCGGATTCCAGCAGATGCAGGCGAGCGACTTCCAGTGGGGTGGCACCCATGTCGATGCCAGTGACCTGGGCAGCGCGTGCTGCCATGGATTCGCTGAGAATGCCGCCACCGCAGCCCACGTCCAGCACTTTTTTGCCGCTGATCTGGGCGTGACGGTCGATGTAGTTCAGGCGCAGCGGATTGATGTCGTGCAGGGGTTTGAATTCGCTTTCGGTGTCCCACCAGCGGTAGGCGATTTCCTCGAATTTGGCGACTTCGTGCTGGTCGACATTGGCGTGTGCGGCAGTGTTCATGATGATGCTTTCCTGCTTTGTTGGATTTTTTGTGCCCAGCGTTGGGCTTTACGTCGCAGTTGTTCTTCGTTCAGGGTGGTGAGCTGGTGCTGCTTGAGCACCTGGCGACCGTCGACCCAAACATCCGAGACCTGATGGCGACCTGCGGCATAAACGATTTGCGAAATGGGATTATAAACCGGTTGGGTTTCCAGTGCCGAGAGGTCAATGGCGGTGATGTCGGCGGCTTTGCCCACTTCCAGCGAACCGGTCACAGCCTCCAGTCCCAGCGCCTTGGCGCCGTTGAGGGTGGCCATGCGTAGCGCCGTGTGGGCAGGCAGTGCGGCCGCATTACCGCTGGCGACCTTGGCGATCAGCGCGGCACTTTGCATTTCGTTGAGCATGTCCAGGTCGTTGTTGGAGGCGCAACCGTCGGTGCCCAGCGCGACATTGACGCCGGCTTCCAGCAGTTTGACGGTGGGACAGATGCCACTGGCCAGCTTCATATTGGATTGCGGATTGTGAATGACATGCACGCCGTAGTTGGCCAGATCGGTAATTTCCTGGTCGGTGAGCTGGGTCATGTGCACGGCCATCAATCGTGGGCCGAGTAGCCCCAGTTCCTTGAGGCGCGCCAGCGGGCGCTTGCCGGTTTTTTGTTCGGCCTCGGCAACTTCAAATGCGGTTTCGTGAATGTGCATGTGGATCGGGATGTCCAGTTGCTCGGCCAGGGTCAGCGCCCGGCGCAGCGGAGCATCTGACACTGTGTACGGCGCATGAGGGGCCAGCGCGGTTGTGATCAGCGGATTGTGGCGAAACGCATCATGGACATTGACGCCCTTGGCGAGATAGTCGTCCGGGCCTGCTGCCCATGCGGTGGGGAAGTCGATCAGAATCAGGCCGACGCACATCCGCATTCCCGCATCGCTGGCGGCCTGTGCTGCCTGATAGGGGAAGAAATACATTTCATTCAGACAGGTAACACCGGCGCGAAACGACTCGGCCACGGCCAGTTGGGTGCCGTCGTAGACAAATTCGGGACTGACGTTGGCGGCTTCGGCGGGCCAGATGTGGTTTTGCAGCCAGTCCATCAACGGCAAATCGTCGGCGAAACCCTTGAGCAGGTTCATGCTGGCGTGGGTGTGAGTGTTGATCAGGCCGGGAATCAGCGCGTGTTCGGTCAGGCTGTGCAAGGTTGTCGCGTCATATTGCTGGGCTGCAGCGAGACTGGGAAGAATGGCAACGATGGCGCCGTCGTGAATGACGACGCTGTGATTTTCCAGAATGGTGTTGTCGGGCCTGACGGGGATCACCCAGCGGGCGTTGATCACGGTGTCGACGGTCTGCATTTCTGTCCTTTTTGCTTCAGCTAACCGGTATAATACGGAAATTGTTGCAGTTTACATGTTTAGCCGCGCTTGCGCAGTGATTTGGAGGATAAATGGCGTCTCAGATTGATAACACCCGTGCCGTGGTGTGGAAGGGTGACTCCCTGGAGTTGTTGGATCAGCGCATTTTGCCGCGAGAGAAGGTTTACCTGACTTATCGCGACGCCGTAACCACCGCCCGGGCGATTACCGACATGGTGGTGCGCGGTGCGCCGGCCATTGGTGTGGCGGCGGCTTACGGTGTGGTGTTGTCTGCACGCCAGCGCGTCGCTGCCGGTGGTGACTGGAAGGCGGCGATCAAGGCGGACATCAAGGTGCTGGCCGAATCCCGTCCCACGGCGGTGAATCTGTTCTGGGCACTGGATCGGATGGGCAGAAAGCTTGATAGCCTGAGCACCGATGCGGTGGCTGCCTTGGAAGCGGAAGCGATTGCCATTCACGAGGAGGATCTGGCGGCCAACTACAAAATGGGTGATTTGGGCGCGGCGTTTATCGAGCCCGGCTCCGGCGTGTTGACCCACTGTAATGCCGGTGCGTTGGCGACCGCAGGTTACGGTACCGCGCTGGGCGTGATTCGTTCCGCCTGGACCCAAAAGCGTATCAGCAAGGTGTTTGCTGATGAGACCCGTCCCTGGCTGCAGGGCTCGCGCCTGACAGCCTGGGAACTGCTGGAAGATGGTATTCCGGTGACGCTGCAGTGCGAAGGTGCAGCCGCGCACCTGATGAAAACTGGTCAGATCCAGTGGGTGATTGTCGGTTCCGACCGTATCGCCGCCAATGGTGATGTGGCCAACAAAATCGGCACCTATGGACTGGCGGTGCTGGCACGTCATCACGGGGTGAAATTCATGGTGGTGGCGCCCAGCTCTACCGTGGACATGAGCATCCGCCATGGTGACGACATCCCCATTGAGCAGCGCGGTCTGGAAGAAGTATTGGGTCTGAATGGTCAGCGTGTGGCTGCTGAGGGCGCCAGCGCCTGGAACCCTGCGTTTGATGTGACACCGGCCGAGTTGGTGGACGTGATCGTCACCGAATTGGGTGTGGTTGAACGCCCCAATGCGGAAAAAATGGCCAAGTTGATGGGCTAGGGCGGCTGCATTTTGTACAAAAATGGCCTCGCGGATTTGACGGTTCGCGGGGCCTTTTTATTCCTTATACTTATTGCCCGGCTCATATGCAGTATTGGCGCGTCCTGTGTTACAATCGAGCACCTGATTTGACCGAGGCTCACTGGCTTTAGGCCACACTAAACGGCTGTTTAATATGGAATCATTTGCAAAAGAAGTTCTTCCCGTCAATATCGAAGATGAGATGAGAGCCTCCTACATGGAGTACGCCATGAGCGTAATCGTGGGACGTGCTCTGCCTGATGTACGTGATGGTCTCAAACCGGTTCACCGCCGCGTACTGTATGCCATGAGTGAACTGGGCAATGATTGGAATAAGCCCTACAAAAAATCCGCGCGCGTGGTGGGTGACGTGATCGGTAAATACCACCCGCACGGTGACTCTGCGGTGTACGACGCCATCGTGCGTATGGCGCAGCCGTTTTCCATGCGCCAGATGCTGGTGGATGGTCAGGGTAACTTTGGTTCGGTGGATGGCGATGCGCCAGCAGCAATGCGTTACACCGAGGTGCGCATGGCCAAGATCGCGCACGAGCTGCTCGCTGATCTGGACAAGGAAACCGTCGATTTCGTCCCTAACTATGACGAATCCGAACACGAACCGGCCGTATTGCCGGCCAAGCTGCCCAACCTGCTGATTAACGGTGCTGCCGGTATTGCGGTGGGCATCGCGACCAATATTCCACCCCACAATCTGGCCGAAGTCATCAATGGCTGTTTGGCCCTGATTGAAAATCCCGAGCTGGATATTCTCGAGCTGATTAACATTATTCCCGGCCCCGATTTTCCCACCGCCGGTATCATCAACGGCGCACGCGGCATTCGCGAAGCCTATCTGACCGGCAAGGGCCGCATCTATGTGCGTGCCCGTCACGAGGTGGAAGGCGAGGAAGGCAGCAAGCAGCGCTTGATCATCACTGAACTGCCGTATCAGGTGAACAAAGCGCGTTTGCTGGAAAAAATCGCTGAACTGGTCAAAGAAAAGAAAATCGAAGGCATCACTGAACTGCGCGACGAGTCTGACAAAGACGGTATGCGTATGGTGATCGAACTGCGTCGTGGCGAAATGCCCGACGTAGTGCTGAACAATCTCTACCAGCACACCCAGATGCAGAACGTGTTCGGCATCAACATGGTGGCGCTGCTCGACGGCCAGCCACGTCTGCTCAACATCAAGCAGATGCTGGAAGCGTTCATTCGTCACCGCCGCGAAGTGGTGACGCGTCGTACTATTTTTGAATTGCGCAAGGCGCGTGCGCGTGCGCACATTTTGGAAGGTTTGGCGGTTGCGCTGACCAACATTGATCCAGTGATCCAGTTGATCAAGGCATCGCCCAGTCCTGCAGAAGCCAAGGCTGGTTTGATTTCCACCGTCTGGCAGCCAGGTGCTGTGCTGGATATGCTGGCCGGCGCGGGTGCGGATGCATCACGTCCTGATGATCTGGAGCCACAGTTTGGCATGCAGGCTGATGGTTATCGTTTGTCCGAAGCCCAAGCCCAGGCGATTTTGGACATGCGTCTGCATCGTTTGACTGGTCTGGAGCAAGACAAGATCCTCAGCGAGTACAAGGAAATTCTGGTTAACATCGCCGAGCTGCTGGAGATTTTGTTGAATCCTACGCGTCTGATGGAAGTGATTCGTGACGAACTGTTGTTGATCAAAGAGCAATACAGCAACCCACGTCGTACCGAAATTCGTGCCTCGCATGAAGATTTGAGTATTGAAGATCTGATCAGCGACGAGCCCATGGTGGTGACGCTGTCCCACGAAGGGTACGTCAAGAGCCAGCCGCTGGATGTGTATCAGGCGCAGCGTCGTGGTGGTCGCGGTAAGGCGGCGGCGGCGACCAAAGATGAAGACTTCATCGACAAACTGTTTATTACCAGCGCGCATGACACCATGCTGTGCTTCTCCAGCCGTGGCAAAGTTTACTGGTTGAAGGTGTATCAGGTACCGCAAGCCAGCCGTACTTCACGTGGTCGCCCAATCGTGAATTTGCTGCCGCTGGAAGAAAACGAGCGCATCAACACCATTTTGCCGATTCGCGAATACACCGAAGATGCCTACATTTTCTTCGCGACCTCGCAAGGCGTGGTGAAGAAAACCTCGCTGATGGACTTCTCTCGTCCACGCAGCTCCGGCATTATCGCTATCGATCTGAACGAGGGCGACCAACTGGTTGGTGTCGACATTACCGATGGTCAACGCGATGTGATGCTGTTTAGCAGCAACGGCAAGGCGATTCGTTTCAACGAGTCCAACGTGCGTGCCATGGGCCGTACCGCCGCCGGTGTGCGTGGTATCAAATTGCTGGGTGAGGCGAAGGTAATTTCGCTGATCATTTGTGAAGAAGGCACCGTGCTGACCGCGACCGAAAATGGTTACGGCAAGCGCACGCCAATGGAAGATTATCCTGCACATGGTCGCGGTGGTCAGGGTGTTATCGCTATCCAGACCTCTGAGCGTAATGGCAGTGTTGTTGGTGCAACGCTGGTGGCGGACGGTGACGAGATCATGCTGATCAGCGATGGCGGTACGCTGGTGCGTACCCGTGTCGCAGAAATTA
>JAOUHV010000029.1 GCA_029884425.1 Gammaproteobacteria bacterium | reverse complement strand
AGCCCCAGCCAAGCAGCCACACACCGTACACCATGATCGGTCGCAGTCGTGCGATGAAAGAGGTTTTTAAAACCATTGGTCTGGTCGCCAGCAGCCCGGTAACCGTATTGATCACCGGCGAAAGCGGCACCGGTAAAGAACTGGTCGCGCGCGCCATTCATCACTCCAGCCAACAATCCAGCGGCCCGTTTGTCGCAGTCAACTGCGCGGCGCTGGTCGACACACTGCTTGAATCCGATATGTTCGGTCACGAAAAAGGCGCATTCACCGGCGCAGTGAACCGCCAGCTTGGTAAATTCGCGCTTGCAGAAAACGGTACTCTGTTTCTGGATGAACTGGGCGAATTGAACATAACAACCCAAGCCAAATTATTGCGCGTGCTGCAAGAAAAAGAGTACATGCCATTGGGCGGCAAAGAAGCGATTAAAACCAGCGCCCGGGTAATTGCGGCAACCAATGTTGATCTCGCTGAAAAAGTTCGCGAAGGAAAATTCCGCGAAGATCTTTATTACCGCCTCAAGGTTGTCACCATTCAGTTACCACCATTGCGCGATCGCAAAGAAGACATTCTGGATTTGATTCAACTTTTGCTGCAACGTCTCAACGATCAGATGGGACGTCATGTGGTGCAAGTTCAGGAGGACGTTCTGGATTGCTTCAAAAACTACGACTGGCCAGGCAACGTCCGCGAACTGGAAAACGTGCTCGCCAAGGCGGTGGCCTTGTGCTCCACCGACACCATTACTACTGACCTGGTGAGTGACATCTGCAAACGCGGCAACCCGATCAGCGCCAACAATATTGATCCGAGAGATGCCAAGCCAGCTCATGAACTTTCACTGGAAGAAGTCGAGCAGGCTCACGTCAAACGCGTGCTGGATGCCACCAAATGGCACAAAGGAAAAACTTGCGAGATCTTGGGCATCTCCCGACCACGCTTGCGGCGCATGATCAAGAATTATCAGATTACACCACCCGCAGGCATGATTCTGGACTCGCAGGACGACGAAGAGAGCGACGAGGCAGAGTAGACCACATTTGCCGAGATTAGACAGCGTGTCCCCCTGTGCGCGCTGTCCACCTTTCAAAACAAAACTACTGTTGCAACGTCGCCATTTGACCGTTTTCTATGCTGAAGCGTGTTCAGCAGATGCGGCCGAAGGCCGCTTTTTGCCACGCCAAATCGCACGCAACACAATCACCAAAAACACCGTGCCGCCCACAACGGCAATCAAACCACCCAGTCCCATCAATCCCATTCCCAGGACCTCCGGCAATCTGTCCAAACCCTGCTCAACCCCTGCGGTTTTACGCTGCACACCATAACCACCGGACCACGCCAGTCCCAGCACATGCAACATCTGCCCACCACCATAAATCAATGGCTGCCGACAACCCCAGCGATGTGATACCGATTCAAAACCCATCTTGGGCAACAGATAATACACAGCACCCATAAACGCCAACGTTACCGCGACAATGGAGCCATGATAATGCGCTGGGATAGTTACATTGACGCCGCTAATCAGGAAACCAATAATTCCGCCGGTGGCAAACAGCAAAATTGAAAACACCAGCGCCGATTTCTCAGGTGACGCCAGCAACTTTTCACTGCGCTGCTTAAACAAGGCATACACCACCGCCAAACCAATAGGCAATGCGGCCACGCCACCGCCCCATTCCATCAGGACGGTGAACAACCTGATGTGCTCAACGCTGCCTACTTCAAAAAGAACATAAATCAGCGGCGAAAACAAAATGGGCGCAAAACCAATCGCTAACAACCAGAACGTCAGTTTGTGCGGCAGACCCAATCTCAATCCCGCGATGGTCGCCAACCACAGCCACGCCACCGCCATCAACTGCGTGTGCGTAAACTGCAAAATATGACCACCACCCCAGAACAACAATTCGTAAAAAGAACGCCCTTCCATGTCCGCTGGCATCAGTACATAGGTCAATACCAGTGCTACGTACGCAAACAATGCTGCATAAACGGAAGTCGTCACGCCAAACGATAGTACCGCCCCTTCTGGGCTTGCTCGTCTCCGGGACAACAATCCGCGCGCAATCATCAGCAACATTCCCAAACCATACACCGACAAGCCGACCAGAAAAACGGGATGTTGCAAAATGGGAATATAGTTGTTCATCAGCGGATCGCCAGCGCCAACAAACGGCGAGATAGTAAAAATCATCGTACCCGCCGTTGCCAGCCACAGCGCAACCTTACCCAGCAGCCAATGACGCTCACCGCTGTTCAAACTCCAGAAAATGCCGGCAATGGATAAAAACCAAACCAGCACCGTCAAATCAACGTGAACAATAATCGCCGTGTGAAAAAAATCTATCCAGGGAATAAAGTTTTGCACACCCGGCGTGCGCGACAGCACGATCAAAATCGTGAGCAACCCACCCAGCACCAGCGAAGTCAGCGCCAGATACAACCAGCCCTTGGCATGCTCAACAGGCTCACCCTTTGGAATATCCAATGTGTATTCAAATTTCTGACTCATACCTTAGCCCTTCTCAACGATACGGAGTTGGTATTCAACCGATCCATCTTCATGATAGATCTCCATCGCCGGCAACAATGGCTGATAGCCATTCTGCATGCACCACTCTTTCATAGCAGAGTAGGCTTTGTATGACCCAATCATCGCACTTCCCTGAAAAACGCCCTGCAGTACGGTCGACGGTGCCAACTCCTCCAGCAACATGCCGCCAGGAATCTGATCGAATTTACGCACCATAAACCCGATTTTGCTGCGCTGTTTTTCGGGAGAGACTTTCCCCGCATCATCTAAAAATATTGCCGCAGGTGTCGACGTACTCACCGACATATCCTTGGCCGTTTCTTTCAATCGTTTGAAGACCAAATCAATTTTGTCGTACGGACCTTTATGTTCGACGTAGGCAAACTGATACCCAGGCGTCACAATTTTTTGGACTTTAACGGTAGAAAAAATTCCGATGTAGTACAGAATGTAGACGGTTCCAACGACACCAAGAAAAAGTGCAACAATTGCCAATGACAGCACTTTGTTCTTTGCATCCTGATCACTACCGCCCATCGGCGTTTCACTCTTGGCAGTGGACTTTACACTCACACCCATGTGCACCACTCCTACTTGGAAGTTCTAAATACGTGCAACGCAAACAGCGCTGCTGAGAAAAGAACAACCGCACCACCCTGGTGAATCGCAGCCAGAGCAATGGGTACCTCAAGCACCAAGGTGGAAATTCCTAATGCCACTTGCATACACGCCGCCAGCATCAGCAACCCTGCCGCAGTACGCTGCAGCACTGACAACTTTGCTTTACGTGACATAAGCCAGAACGCCGTGATCAAACAAAACGTGGTAATCGCCAACAAACGGTGGTCGTATTGCACCGTGATAATGTTTTCAAAGAAGTTTCGCCATAGAGGATCAAACATGAACAATCCATTTGGCACAATGGAACCATCCATCAACGGAAAGGTGTTGTATACAAAACCTGCGCGAGTCCCGGCGACCAGGCCACCGGAAAGGACGGTGATAAAGACTATGGTGGTTATCACATAACTCAGCCGGCTCAAACGCACTGACGCAGCGTTCTTGATCATCTGCTGTGCGGGCAGCAACAATCCCAATGCAACCCAGTAACTGTAGGCAAAAATAACAAATGCCATACCAAGATGCGCGGTCAAGCGATACTGGCTAACATGCGGATCGTTTACCAAACCGCTTTTCACCATGTACCAACCCAACGCACCTTGCAAACCGCCAAGGATAAAAATGGTAATAAATTTCAGCCGCAGCGTTTTTCCAACCCATCCCTTAACGATGAAATACACCATGGGAACGAAGAAAATAACGCCGATCGCCCGACCCAACAAACGATGGGCATATTCGAACCAGAAAATCCCCTTAAAATCGTCCAGGGACATGTGGAAATTTTTATATTGGAATTCCGGGCTGGCTTGATACAAACGGAATGCTTCCATCCACTGATCATAGGTAAGCGGAGGAATCGCTCCCATTATGGGGTCCCATTCGACGATGGATAAACCTGAACCGGTCAGACGGGTAACACCGCCCAGCACCACCATCGCAAAGATCGTGGCACAAACAGCAAGCAGCCATATGGCCATATATCTGTCTTGCGCCCGAATTAACGACGAACTTTGTGTTGTCATCATAACTCACCTCACCTTTTTCGCGACCTTACGATCGCATAACACCAAAAATACTACCTAAAAACTCAGACCGCTTGGCTACTCAGTATTTGGTTGATAATTGTGATAGCCATCACCAGCACCACAAACAACCCTAACAAAATACCAGCAATGTTCTTCTTATTATTATTTGAATTAATTTCTACTGAATCTTTACTCATACCTATCACCTCATCAACAATTCAATCTCCCTCGTTACATTAGTGCGCAGGAATGTAATTAATCATCATCGCCCCAAACAGCGCGATCAAATGCAACAGTGTGAACAGAAATATACGAATGTCATACTCTTTGGCTGACACATAAAATTTGTAACACATTCCGAGATAATACAGGCCAAGCAACACACTGACGGCCAGGTATAAACCACCGGCGATTCCAACCGCGTAAGGCAGTACAGAAACTGGAACCAGCAGTGCAGCATAGAGAAAAATTCGGAGTTTGGTATTCTGCACACCGTGAACCACAGGAATCACCGGAACACCCGCCTTGGCGTAATCTTCGCGATATTTCAGCGCCAGACTCAACGCATGGGGTTGTTGCCATACAACCATGATGGCAAAAAGGCTCAGCGCGATCATATCCAGTGAACCAGTCACTGCCACATAACCGATCACTGGCGGAACTGCACCAGCGATACCACCAATCTGATTAGCCCAAGGTGTGCGGCGCTTCGCCCACATGGTGTAAACAACGGCATAGCCAAACACACCAACCGCCGTCACCATCGCTGAGGCAGCATTAACAAAATAAGCCATCAATAACAACGAAACGACGATCATAGTCGTCGCCAGTGTAATTGCAGAGTTGATTTTCGCCACGCCTTTGGCAAGCGCCCTGTCTGCGGTGCGCTTCATCTTGCGATCAATGTCCTGATCGTAAATGTTATTGATCATACAGGCCCCACCTGTAGCAAAAGCCAGGGTGGTCATAAGCCAAATCAACATTGAGAGTTGAGGAAGAACCCCATTGTTGCCGATATAAATACCAGCAAGGGCAGCCACCAGAGTCAGTGCCACGATATTGGGTTTGCAAATAGACAAATAAACCCTGACGCTCTTCCAAAGGGGCATCGTTTGCTGTGCAACACTGATCGACTTGATGTTGTGTGACTGCATTTATTTACTCCATCACCAATAAAAAAGAACAGGTCAGTGGACTTTGGGAGGGTGGATGCGATGTTTATCCACTGACCGGCTCAAAACTTTTTGTCTCTGGCGATACATACGCCAGCAAACAGAATTCTGTAATCTCACCTTTTTCGCATTTCAAGTAAAACAGGGTCGACAGATCTGGAAGGTGAGTTGTGAAAACCAAACCTGCCAACCCCAAACTCAATTTTTAACGCTTAACGTAGTTGTACGGTGTCCAACCTTCTGGCATTTCTGGCGGACTAGTAAAGTTGCCTGGACCAGGAATAACCTCAGTGTGGGTGAACTCCAGAGACTGGGACTTCCATGGATTTGCATCTGCTTTCTTACCAGCGAAGATACAGTGGATCCAGGAAACCAGCATCACCAAAATGCCCGCTGCTGCGACATAAGTACCCATGGTTGAAATGGCGTGCACGCCTTCAAACTGTGGGAACATTTGGTAGTCGAAGTAACGACGAGGCATACCCTCGATACCGATCAGGTACAGCGGTGCCATCGTGATGTTCATGCCGATGAAGAACAACCAGCAAGACAACTTGCCCATTGTTTCATTGAACATGCGACCAGTCAGCTTGGGCAGGTAGTAGTAAATACCGCCGAAGATAGACATCGCACCAGACATGGCCATTACGTAGTGGAAGTGGCTCATGATCGCGTAGCTGTCAGACAAACCGTAGTCAATCGCGGCCAGCGCGTTTGGAATACCGGTCAAACCACCGATCAGGATCATGAAGATCACACCGATAACCCAGTGCATGGGCGTGCGGTATTCGATACTTCCCTTGTAGAAGGTGCCCATCAAACTGATGATCATCAAACCAAACGGTACGGAAATCAGCAGCGTTGTGAACGACTGCAATTGACGCAACCAGTTAGGCATACCAGCAACAAACACGTGGTGAATCCACACGTCGGCACCGATAGGAATGAACGCCAGGATTGACCATACCAGAACTTTGTAATTGAAAATCTGGTTACGAGTAAATGTCGCAACGATTTCAAAACATACGCCCAGGAATGGAAGCAGAATGACGTAAACCGCAGGATGCGAGTAGAACCAGAACAAGTTCTGATACAACAGCGCGTCGCCACCTTGGGCAGAATTGTAGAATCCAAATCCAAGGTACTTATCCAGGGTCAACAACAGTACTGACGCCGCCAACACAGGTACGAACAACAACTGAATGATGTTTGCTGAGAACACGCACCAAGTCAGGATGTTCATCTGGAACCAGCCAATTCCTTTAGCGCGCATAAACGCTACAGTACAAGCCAAGTTCACCGCACCAAACACCGACGACATACCCAGAACAACAACGATCGCGGTATACAGAGCGGTGTTACCAGCCATGTCTGTCTCAGAATACGGCGGATAACCTGTCCACATACCATTAAATGAATCTGGGATAACGAAGTTGCTCAGAGCCAGCAATACGCCGGACCAGAACAACCAAACAGACAACGCGTTAACACGTGGAAACGCCATGTCTTTTGCGCCAATCATGATTGGCACGGCCCAGTTTGCAAAGAAGCCCAAAAGCGCAGGAATCTGGAAGCCCAGAATCATGACCGCACCATGCATGGTCAACCAAATGTTGTACATGTTTGGGTCATCAGTCAACGTAGGACCAATCGATGCCAACTCTACGCGCATCAGTGCTGCCATCAAACCTGCAACCACGAACGCGGCAATAGAGCCAATCAAATACCAGATACCGAGAATTTTGTGATCTAGGCTAAACACCCAGTCTTTAGCTGTTTTTGGTTGTCCCATTATCCATTCTCCCCTACAGCAGCCAAGGCAGGACTAGTCATACCCAGTTTGATTTCCTCGTTCTGCTTAAGAGCAACCGTCTGCTCAGACAGCCAAGTATCAAACTCTGCCTGCTCAAGAACACGAATTTTACCGTACATGCCTGAGTGCAGCACGCCACAGTATTCGCGACAAGTAACCACAGACTCGCCAACTTCGTCAGGCATAAACCATTGGTAAGTCACGCGACCAGGCATCAAGTCTTCAGTAACGCGGTATCTCTGCATGTAATGCGAGTGAACAACATCGTTACTGGTCATTCGCAGCAACACTGGTGTACCTTTCGCGACCACCAACTCGTTTTGAGTAGTGACACCGTTTGGATACTCATAGCTCCAGCTCCACAGAGAACCCGTCACTTTAATCTCGTAAGATTGCTCGGGAACCTTGCGGTAATTTTCGTGAAGATCCCATGCTTTCGCGAACAAAAACATGTCATCAGCCACGAACAAAGCCGCTGGAATAATCAACCAGCCAATCTTTGCCTGGGAACTCAGCACTGGGCTGGCACCAGTTTCATCAGGTGATTTACGCTTGTACGCAAACATGAAGTACAGAGTGATGATGGTAAACACCACACCAATCACTGTCAGATCCACAAACACTTCATGCAACACTTCGTCAAAGTGCGCATGTGGTGTCAACTCATATTCCCTCTGACGAAGAGGAACCTCTTCGGCATTCGCAACAGAGGGCAACATTGGCAACAGCAACAGGCTGTAAAATGCCGACGTTAGCCTTTCTTTCATTGTCATGTTCTCACTCTCCACTTGGTAATTAGTGAACCCCAAGAAAGCAGAACTATGCCCAACAACAACGCTCCCAGCGCGATGAATATTGGGTAGTTCAATGTGTACTTTCCTTCTTCATAGTTGTAGCTATAGCAAGCTCCAACCATGTAGTTAATAAGATTGGACGGTGAAATATCTCCACCTTTTGCCTTGGTAAGAGAAATCTCAATATCCTCGGCCTTCACTCCTCCAGCATACAGATAACGAGTTACACGTCCTTCAGGAGACAACACCATGTACACACTCGGATGCAGGAAAACCCGATCTCTTGGCTCCCAGAAAAACCGGTAGCCAATCGCATCAGCAAAAGGTTGAATATCTTCCTGCTTCTTGAATGTCGCCATGGTCCAGCCCTGAGGAATATCCTTATCGAAACCGGAGTAGCTTTTAAATTCAGCCAGCGTCTGAGGATTATCGTTGTGGTCAAAAGAAACAGTCAGGACATTGAAGTCCTTGCCTATCTTCCAGTCATCAACTCCTGAAATTGTGCGATACAAAGTACGATTAATTGCAGAACATGCACCATCGCATCTGTAGTAGGACAACAACAAAATCGTTGGCTTTCCTGCCAAGTCATTTATTGTAAATTCCTTGCCAAACTCATCGAGGAAGACCGTAGACTTATCAACGGAAACGCCCAGATGTTTTTTTTCGTCTATTTTGAGAATGGACGGATCAACACTGGATTTTGGCACACCACCGTACGCAGCAAATGCTGAGTTAGTGACAACCATCACGACCAACAGCATCAATGCAATCAGGTAATGTTTTGAAGCATTCGCAGTGTACATAACATCGTCCTCCATCAACGTCGACGATTAGCCTATTACCAGAGGAACACCAGCAACAGCACCCATACACTCAGAACATTCACGAAGTGAACGTACATCGACATAGCGCGTGCGTAGGAGTCACTCAGGTGGCCTTTAAGCGCTGGTGGAATAGCCAGGAGCATAATGAACAGACCGAACACCAAGTGTGCGAAGTGGATACCCGTCATACCGTACACAGCAGTAGCATATGCGTTGGTATTGATGTTGAATCCCTGAGCCATCAGATCGCCCCAGCTCATCATCGTCAACACACCAAATCCAACCCAGATAACGATAGTTGCAACGGTCATCATCATGAAACCGCTAACATCGTCCTGTTGTTGTTTTTTGCGTGCAAACGCAACAGTGAAGCTGGATAACAATACAAACAGAGTTGCGAATATTGGCGCATACACCTCTGGAGTTCCTTCAGGCGGCCATACTGGTGCAGATGCACGCATTGTCCAGTACGCAGCCAGCATACCGCCGACTGTCAGCGCTTCTGTGCCGATAAACATCAGCATCGCAGAAGGGCTCCAACCCTCGTCTTTAACAACACCTATCGTTGCATTTACCCAACCAATACCACCAACCAGCAGCATCAGCACAGCAAGTGTCAGCGCAATAATTGCAAACAGACCTTGGTGGTAAACGTATTGAAACATGAATGCCCAAGGCAAAAAGAATCCTGCACCAAATCCAACCAGGACAGGATGCGGTTCCGAATGCCAATGAGCACCCGAGGCATGATCACTCATTTCTAACCCCCTTCTCAGCTCACTACTTATTGTTAAGAACTTAAATATTCGACCGATAACCCAACTTGCGATCACCAGCCTGTTGTAGTCAGAACCGACCAGTACCTGACTACATCACTTCACTATTGCTTAACCCAAAATCAACTAAACGTGCAGCGTTTTGCACGAATGAAGCCAACTTAAAAAAATAAATAAAACGCTAACTTTACAGCAAGTTACGAGTAACAAAGCGTACTCATCAAGTATTAAAATTGAACGTAGCGTTCCATTCTCAAGGAACAGAAAGGTTGATTTCGTTTCACAAAAAAATAAAAGCGTTTTGGTAAAGAATTAATTCGTTTGATGTTTTTTTGCGGAATGTTGTAATCGAACAAGCAAGCGTTGTATCATGAAAAGACTTCACGACCTGCTTTAACCCATATCAACTAAAACACAGACCAGAGATTCTCAGCGGAGGTGTTTTAGTTATGTCTACAGAAATTGATACCATTCAGGAACAACCTGCGCCCCGTCGTAAAAAGACGCCTTGGTCAAAAAGAATTTATTTATTGCTCTTTGGATTGGTTCTCGCAACTGGTGTAAAAACACTGGTTGAGAATTCACTCACTGCACCCATGCCCGCCACACCGTACAACAATGTCGGTGGAACATTCACACTGCAAAGTGCACAAGGCCCCATTACTGAAAAAGCGTTGCTGGGCAAAGTGACCGTTCTGACATTTGGCTATACAGAATGCCCAGATATCTGTCCTACCACGCTGAACAAAATTGGCTCTGCACTACGCATTTTGCACGAGACCGGTGACCTTCCTGGCGCACAGGCTTTCTTTGTCAGCCTTGACCACGAACGTGATTCGGTTGATAAACTAAATGACTACACAGATTATTTTCACCAAAATATTCTTGGCTTGACCGGCACTGAAGATCAGATTCAAAAAATGGCCTATCTGTACAAAATCGGCTATGGCAAAGATCAAGTTCAGGCCGATGGCAGCTACACCATGAGCCACAGTGGTTATCTGTACATTATTCGTCCAGATGGTCAGGTTGCAGAACTTATGAGTCATGGCACTACTCCCAAAGAATTGGTAAAAGCCATTCAGCGCTGGCTGCCCTGGGCACAAGACTCAAGCACCTAGACGACCACTGGGAACCACTGGAAAATCATGTACAATTCTGCCGAAAGAATTTGCAGCATCGCTTTTTATTGTTACGATGCTGCCACCTTCTTTGCCTTTCAAACTACATGAGGACAGCATGATTCGTTTTGTTGCGTCAATTTCATTACTTATCAGCTCACCAATGGTCATGGCAGCTTGCCCATCAGCACCGCAAACCAATTTTGATAGCAGCAAAGCGGGCTTGATCAGTGACAAGCAAACTGGACTAACCTGGATGCGCTGCTCAATCGGCAGCAGTTGGGATGGCAGTAACTGCACTGGTATACCCAGCCGTTTGGAATGGAAAGAAGCCAAACAGGCCATTACTGAAATCAACAAAGGTGGCGGAGTCAGCGGTCACAAAGATTGGCGATTACCGACCGTTGATGAATTAAAAACGCTGATTAACAAACAGTGTTTTGATCCTGCGGTTGACAGCAACAGTTTCATGGATACACAGCCTGCCGGCTACTGGACCAGTGAAGCCAGCACCCAATTCCCGGAAGGGGCGACAGTGGTTCATTTCTATCATGGTGGCGATTATCTCACCAATCAAATCAAACCTTGGTTTGTCCGCGCTGTGCGTAAATAAATTACAGATGAGAAAACGCTCACTGCCCTAGTGAGCGCTCTCTGCTGAAGGTAAAAACTGACTGATCTTGCCGCGATACCATGCAATCGCACGCTGGGCATTCACGCGCCGCTCATAGCTGGTCAACTGCGATTCAGACAAACCCAATGACGTCTGCCCTGGCGCGCTGTAATAGCGCGCAGGGCTATCGATCACCGATAATCCACCACGCGCAATAACGTACTCCAAACCGTAACTTGGTGCACTCTCATCCTTGATCAGCAAATTATCACCCAATGCCGCGTAGGAGAATCCTGCAGGCGCGCTCAGCTCCACCAAGGTCGGGATGATATCGGCGTGCGAACCCGGCGTTTGCAGCGATTCAGGCCGTGCTGGCAATACTTTTGGCCCGAACAAAACCAACGGTACGATCTCATGGTAAAACATGCCGTTATCAGCGAAATTCAGATTGATTCGAGCACTGTGATCGCCGGTAACGGCAAACAGACTATCGCTGAGTTTGTCATTCATTCGCCGGATAAATTTGCTCATTTCCCGATCGGAATACCAGTGATGTCCCATAATGGATACCGCATCCTGTTGCCCTGCTGTCACTGCCGCAGGCAGTTGCTTGACGTTGTATCCTTTCGCCGCCAAATCCAAATCGTACGGTGGATGATTGGTTGTGCTTAAGATGAAATTGAAACTTGGCTGATCGTCATCAATCTGCTGATAAACATAATCAAACAAATACTCATCGTTGACGCCCCATTCGTTGGCATTCTTCGCCGCCGTCATATTGCCTGCGCCGTGAATTTCATCAAACCCCTGCGACGGAATAAACACATCCACCCGCTGCCAACCGACATAGCCGCCATAAAAAAACCGGGTTTTGTAGCCCATATCTTTAAAGATTTTGGCGATTGATGTGCCATAGGTTTTCATTGATGAGGGTTGATGGTTAATGTAATAACCCACATACGGCATACCAGTCACCAGCGAATTTAATGACTGCGTAGTGCTGCGCGTGATCGGTAAAAAATTGGGGAAGTGCACACCTTCCTTGGCCAATGACATCAGACCCTCGGAAAAACCACCGCCGGCATACAGTGGCATCATGGTCCAGCCGCTGTAACTTTCCATCAGCAACACGAATACATGCTTGGGTCGATGTTCAACACCTGCCGCTTGCCGCATCAGTAATTGATCGATATCCGCACCCGCCAGGTTTTGACCATCGTTTGCCAAGCCGGCAGCCACCACCGCCTCTTCAATGGTTCCTGGCCAGACGCTACTCAGTTCACCGCCACTGTCGAGATAGCCTTTGTACGCATGACGCAGCGTAATCATCGGATTGGGAATGATGCGATTTAAAAATGTGTCATTGGTTACATAAGCGTGTTTCAACGAGAGCGGTGTGCCATTAAACGGTACGCTGCCGCGTATCATCCAGGCAACCAGCACCAGCATGCCCACCACAGTAAAAAACGCCAGCGCGCGTCGATAACCGTAGCGATAATTATTTTTCACTGCCGTCACAGATACCCAGTCGATCGCCAACCAGGCGCGCAACCGCCGCCACAACCAGACGTTAAGCACAATGAAAAGTGGAATCCAGATCAGCGGGTGATATTCTTTCCAGATGGTGAGCAAGATAGCGACCTGGTCATCATAAAACATCCCCAACACCATCTGGTTGTATTGCTCACCGTAGGTCTGGAAGAAAAAGATATCGCAAAAAATAATCACCATGCCGATGGTCGCAAACGTGAGCGCCTGCCAATATCTGACCCTCTCCACCACGCGCGCCCAGGGCAACCAAATCACAGCCAAACTCAGCAATAACGACAACAGTATCCAACTCGTTGCCGTTGCCGCATCAAAGCGCAGCCCGGTAAGCGCCGCCAGCGCAAACTCGGACGCATCAACTTGCGACGACAATTGATCGTTGAACAACACAAATAGTGTGACGCGAAAAACGCTGAGGATAAGCACAATGTACAAAAACAGCTGTACATCTTTGCTCCATTGATACGCCAGTTGCGGCCACCCGGTAATGCGTTTGATATTTTTCATCTACTTCTCAGTCAGTTTTTTCAATACTTCACTGGCCTTGGTCACGCCTTGGGTCGCTGCAGCGCGCAACCAGGTGATGGCTTCTTTTTTTTCATTATCATCGCCGCTGGCCAACAAAACGCCCGCATTGTACTGACCGAATCGGTAATGTTGTGCGGCGGATAATCGATACCAATGCAATGCTTTCTGGCGATCCACCGCAACACCAATGCCTTGCTCGTAACATACACCCAGATTATTTTGCGCCACAGACTGCCCCTGTGCAGCGCTTAGGCGATACCAGTGCAATGCCTGTGATAGATCGACCCGCCCCAGCCTGCCGGACTGATACAGCCAGCCCAAGCTGGCTTGCGCATCGGCATGCCCGCCCTGCGCCAGTGGCAGCCAAAGATTTAGGGCTTGTTGATACTGACCAAAAAAATACGCGCTCTGACCGTCGCGATATTGTTTTTCCCAGCTTTCGTTGTCCAGACCAATGCTGCGACCTGCAATATCGCGGGAAACAATGGTTTTGCTCCAGTCGATGGGCTGTTTTTCTTCCAGCTCCAGAACGGATGACGATGTTGACTGGTTATTGGTGGGCTTGGGATTTAAAAACGGGGACGGCGGCAGCACCTCGTCCGAAGGTGTACCGGCCAGTGACGCAGTCATCGCCAAAGAAAATGCCAACAAGGGCAAGTGGAATAAACGCATCGGCACCGCAAAGTCGTTCAAGCACGGCACCGCTGCCCATCAGCGGTGCCCGGCGGGCAGTATACCCCAATCAGCTATCGCGACTCATCTGCTGTACCGAGTCGTCAGGCAAAGTAGTCCACCAGCCTGTCGGTACTTCGCACGACCGTCGACTCACGACCGGTCATGGACTCTTCCTCTCCTCCAGGCAGGATGGCACCCGCCAGACGTGAATCGCCATGGTTAAATCCTGCAAAACCGCCATGTTGTTGCTGGGCGAACTGCTGCTGTGTGGACACATTGACACTGCCCATTTGCAAGCCGCTGTCATTCAACAGTTCTCGCAGCCGTGGCAAGGCGGCTTCTATCGCCTCACGTACGTTTCCATGCTGGGCGGTGAAGGTAATGTTGGTCTGATCCTGGACCATGTTGATCCGCACTGCAATCTGTCCCAGTTCAGGTGGATTCAAGCGAATTTCCGCCTGCTGCAACTGACCACGCGCCAGGAAGCTGATCCTCTTGGCAAACTCATTCCCCCAAGTGGGATCGTCCACGCGACGATCCAGGGTCATGTGGCTGCCAGGTACTCCCGGCGGCGTCACTCCGGCCAAACCAGCGGGTCGCTGCAAATGTCCCAGTGCCGAAACCGAGCCAGCCGCAACCGGTGTCGTTACCGCCCCCTTGGCAGTTTCAGCCGTATTGCCCTGCAGGTTCAGTTGTTCAAAAATGGCCTCGGTATTTATCCGTTTTTCCATCATGTTCTCAGAGGCCACTTGAATCACTGCGCGCATTTTTTCGGAGTTCGCATGCTGCTGCGCCGTCTGCGCCAGACTGTCAGGATCGGCCTGCGGCAGAATCAGATCGTTCGCATCAGTCGCATCCTCACTGGCTGATTTTTGATTTGCCTCAGTCATCTCAATGCCCCCTTTATGCATCAACATGCGCTGCAATGCCTCCATATTGCCGCGCGATAAATCATTGCGCAGCAGTGCATCAAATTGCGCTGGTTGGTCTGCATTGTCTGCCAAAAACTGCTCTTTTTGATCTGCCGATAACGAGGCCCATTCAGCCGCCAATCTCTGCGCCTGTTGTTGGGCCTGCTGCCGCTGCTGTTGCAACATTTCGTGCACCGATCGCGCGGTGCTGGAGGCATTCGCCGCTGGCTGTTGCGACTCAGCATCCGCCTCAGTACCTGCCATCTGTTGCGCCGATTTCTGCACATCATTGGCCTTGGCCGCGCCCTGGGATTGTGCGGCATTCATCTCTTGCAGCTTTTGCTGCGCTTGCTCGGACAACGCCACGCCAACCTCTGTCACCTCAGTCTCTGTCGACGAAATCACTGTTTCCGTTTGTTCCGCCGCCACCGTGGTTTGAGCCGTTTCAGTCAGATCAACTGCCGCTACTTTTTTATCTTCTGTCGCCGCCGTGGCTGGGGGCGGGTTTTCCGTGACCGACGCCGCTTGTGCCGCAGTATCACTTTGCGCGGTGACGGTATCGGTCTCAGCCTGAACCGACGATTCCGCCGTGTCGGCTTGCGCCGTGGCATCAGTGCTACCTGCGTCACTGTTAGAGCTGCTGGTGCTGGACGCGGCCTGCGTATCTGTCGAAGCCTGCGCCTCGTTCGAAGTCACTTGTTTCTTGTCATCTCGCGTGGATGCGCTTGCCTGGGCTTCGTTATTGCTGCGCGACGATTCCGCCGCAGGACGATCCTGCGTTACACGCACCGGCTTGCTGCGCGATGACGCGGGCACCGGATCATTGGTGGGCTTGATGTCCTGTCTGGCCTGATCAAACAGCTGGTTGAAACTGCCATCCATACCGCTCGCTTTGGAATGACCCAGACCTTTTTTGATGGCGCCGGACAAGGCGGAATAATGAAGATTGTTGACAGAGGCATTGGCCATGCACATGAGCTCCAGTTCGGTAAACTATTGCTGAGTAATCAGCAATGCCTGTGCCACACCAAAACCACTCTGTAACCTATTGAATTTGCAGATAAGAATCTTGATAAGCCATATTTATTGGCTGGCTCCGGCTAGTCTTTGCCGCCTCGTTGCCGGGAGGAGCGGTCGTCAATATCCCTTTGCAGCTTCTTTTCGTCCTGCGCGTCTTCCTGTTGCCGATGATGCTGGGAAACCGCGTCAATGGCCTTGTTGCGATTGTGCTTGTTCATCCACAGTTTGCGTTTGTGCTCGTACTCCCGCCGCACCTGCTCAACCACGCGTTTTTGTTGCTCGATGGCTTTGGTGAGATTGCCCAAAAACGCCTGCATGTTTTGGTAGCGGCTGATGTTTAGCCCGCCACTGCTCTCCTGCACAATCTGCGCACTGTACTGCTGAAAATATAGCTGCAGGTCGTCCAGTTGTTTTTGGTGTGCCTGAAAACGTCGCTGACATTCGGCCAGCGCCTTGGCCATATCATCTTCCTGGGTTTTGGTGATTTTGCTGATTTGTTCCAGGCGCTTGGAGCGTTTCATCGCTTATCAGCCTTTGGCGGGAGCCGGTTGGGCTTTTTTCTGCGGCTGTTGTTGCTGCATAAAACCGAGCAGCACCTGCAAGCTGCTGGGGTAGTCGAACGCGTCATGCATGCTTTGTTGCAAAAACATCATCAATTGCGGATGCATGGCGATGGCTTCGTCAATGCGCGGATCACTGCCACGGGCATAGGCACCGACATTGATCAAATCCTGATTTTGCTGGTACGTGGAATAAATCTGCTTAAAACGCCGGGCACAGGCCTGGTGATCCTGACTGGTGATTTCTGCCATGACACGACTGATGGAGGCTTCGATATCAATCGCCGGATAGTGGCCAGCCTCGGCCAGACGGCGAGTTAAAACCACGTGGCCGTCCAAAATCGCCCGGGCGGCATCGGCAATTGGATCCTGTTGATCATCACCTTCAGCCAGTACGGTGTAAAACGCAGTAATTGACCCCTTGCCCTCATCGCCATTACCGGCGCGTTCCACCAATTGGGGCAATTTGGCAAATACCGACGGCGGATAACCGCGCGTCGCCGGCGGCTCGCCAATCGCCAGGGCGATCTCGCGCTGCGCCTGGGCATAGCGAGTCAGCGAATCCATCAGCAGCAGCACATTATTGCCCTGGTCGCGGAAATATTCCGCAATAGTTGTGGTAAGAGCAGCACCATGCAGACGGAGCAAAGGGGGACTGTCTGCGGGCGCCGCTACTACCACCGAACGCGATAAACCCTCTTCACCGAGGATGTTCTGGATAAATTCTTTGACCTCACGTCCCCGCTCGCCGATCAGACCGACCACGATCACATCGGCTTCGGTGAACTTGGTCATCATGCCCAGCAACACGCTCTTGCCCACGCCGGAACCGGCGAACAGGCCCATACGCTGGCCCCGTCCCACCGTGAGCAAGGCGTTGATGGATCGCACGCCCACGTCCAGCGGTTCGGAAATGGGTTTGCGTGACAGGGGATTAATGGTTTTGCCGTAAATGGGTCGGCGTTCCAGGGTAATGATCGGGCCTTTGCCGTCCAGCGGTTTGCCGGCACCATCCAGCACCCGCCCCAGCAGGGCATCGCCCACCGGCGCTTCGTAGACCCGTCCGGTAGGGATAACCCGTGCGTTGGGCAAAATCCCGCGCAGATCTCCGGTGGGCATCAGGTACAGTTTGTCGGCACCAAACCCCACCACCTCGGCCTCAACCTCGGTTTCGTCCTGGCCAACCACCCGGCAGCGGGCGCCGATGGGTGCCTGGCAACCGGTTGCCTCCATGGTCAAGCCGACCATTTGCACCAGTTTGCCTTCGACCGAGGTTACGGGAGCTTCCTTGGCGCGGTCGATGTACATTTGCAGCCGGCGTTGCCAGATCGAACTGCGATTGGCGCTTTCCTGCTCGCTCATGCGGACTCCACGCCGCCCTCAGGCTCGGCGGCGGGCTCGGCTTTGTCCTCGTTACGCTCACCACCCATGACCTGGGCAATGACCGCCGCCAAACGCGCCTCCACCGTCGCATCAATTCGCGATTGCTCGGTTTCGATGTTGCAGCCGCCGGGCGTCAAGGCAGGATCCTCGACCACGATCCAACGACGCTCATCGCCATTGCCCGCGCCCTCCAGGGCCATGCCTTCGCGCACAATGGCGGCATCTTCGGGATGCAGATAAACGCGGACGTTACGCGCCGAAATAGGCAGCACATTCACAGTCTTGCGAACCACGCCGATGATCTGGTTGGGATCGGCCTTGATTTCGCGGCGCACCACCTGACGAGCGACAGCCATCGCCAGTTGCGCCAGTTGTTCTTCCACCTGTACATCCAGCTCCAGCAAAGGTCGACTGAGCGCGTTCACCAGCGATTCCCAGCGCTCGGCCAGTGCCTGGACGTGTTCCTGGCCCTGCGACAGCCCGTCTTGCAGACCTTTTTGCAAGCCTTCCTGATAGCCCTGCTCCAGGCCCTGCGCATGCCCCTGCTCCATCCCTTGTTGCAGACCTTGCTGAAATCCCTGCTCCGCACCTTCCTGCCGGGCCTGTTCATGAAGCTGGGCCAATTCGTCGGCAGTGGGAATCGCTGCAGCAATGTCATCCGCCGCGACTTCGGCTTCGTCACCAATAAAATTAAACTCCCAAACCTTGAAGTCGACGCTGTCTTTGGGATGAACTTTTGATTTACGCATTAAACGAACTCTTCACCGCCAGCAGCAAGCATGATTTCGCCTGACTCTGCCATGCGTCTGGCCACGGCCACCACTGCTTTTTGCGCAGCTTCCACATCACTAACACGCACCGGCCCTTTGGCCTCCATGTCATCAAGTAGGATATCTGCTGCACGTTTGGACATATTTTTCAGCACCTTGTTTTTAACCGCCTCACTGGCACCCTTGAGCGCCACCACCAGTTCGTCGGTATTCAATTCACGCAGCAGGGTTTGCATACCACGGTCGTCCAAATCGGTCAGATTGTCGAATACAAACATGAGTTCTTCGATGGTTTCGGCCAGTTCGCCATCCACTTCCTTGATACTGTCGAGAATTTCGGTCTCGATCGCGCTGTCCATAAAGTTAAGAATGTTGGCCGCAGTTTTAACACCGCCAACACTGGAAGCCTTGACGCTGGAGTTACCCGCAAACTGTTTCTCCATGATCTCGTTCAGCTCCTGCAACGCCGCTGGCTGGATGCCGTCCAAGGTGGCAATACGCAACACCACGTCCACACGCACTGGTTCGGGGAACGCCGAGAGCACTTCTGCCGCCTGATCATGGTCCAGGAACGAGAGCACGATAGCAATAATCTGCGGATGTTCGTTGCGAATTACATCGGCAATGGAACGAGGGTCCATCCACTTGAAGGCTTCCAGACCTTTGATGTGTCCACCCATCAAAATCCGGTCGATCAGACCGCTGGCTTTGTCCTCACCCAGGGCTTTAACCAGCACGTTACGGATGTATTCGTCGGTGTCCATGCCCAGCGCGGTTGCCGTCTGGATGATGGTGTAGAACTCTTTGACCACCATGGTCACCTGAACCTTGGAAATGGTGCTCAGCGACGCCATGGCCATGCCGATGCGCTGCACTTCCTTGGGTTCCATGTGCTTCATAACCGACGCGGCTTCTTCTTCCCCCAAAGTCAACAGCAAAATCGCCGCGCGCTCGGTACCGGTCAAGCCGGTACTGGTGGCCATCATGTCTGGAATCGCCGGCATTCCTGGTTGTGCCATGATTATCTGCCCTCCGCGCCGTCATCGGTCATAACCCAAGTCTTGACCACCTGGGCCACCAGACGTGGGTCTTCCGTCACCGTCTTACGCAACACATCCAGCATTAGCTGATATTCCTCTTGGGTCAGGCCCATGGCCTCCCAATCCGCCGCACTCAAACCACTGGACAAGATACCCATGGATGCCGAGCCCTGCTTGACCGCCTGCAGCACCTGCGAACCTTCCTCCACGTCCAATGGAACTTCTTCCACTTCCTCTTCCTTGGGCTTGAGTTCGCGCAGTACGGGGCGAATCAGCATCATGATCAGGAACACCGCCAGCAGTATGCCTCCACCCTGTTTGAGCATTTCGAAGAACCAGGGCTGCTTCCAGAATGGCAGTTCTGGCGGCGGTGGCAATTCCTTGCCGGACATAAACGAGGCATTCATCACATTCAGGCTGTCGCCCCGCTGCAAACTGAAGCCAACGGCCTCTTTCACCAAATTGCTCAAGCGATCCAGTTCTTCAGGCGTCAGCGGTTCCCGATGGGTAGAGCCATCGCTGTTGATAATCATTTTATCGTCCACTACCACCGCGACGGACAGGCGTCTTACGCTGCCGGGTGCGCTCTGGGTATGACTGATTGTGCGATCCAGTTCATAGTTATAGGTGGAGCGTTTGCTGGAACGACTGGGCGGAGCGGCGGCACTGCCATCGGCATTGGCCTGTGGCAGGGTTTCCGGCGAATTAGCCGCACCTGGCGGGGTGTTGGTCAGTGCGCCAGGCACACCACCGACATCGCCGCCGCGAGACTGCTCCTCGATCACCTGCTCACTACGCACTGCGGGCAGATCGGGGTTGAAGCTTTCCTGGGTGCGCTCGACCGCCGAGTAATCAATCTCGGCATCCACCTGAGCACGCACGCCTTCAAAGCCAACGATGGGCATCAGAATGCGTTCAATCCGCTGAATGTAGTAATCTTCCATGCCGCGTTTGTAATCAAATTGCGCACTGGACATGGCCATTTGGCCGGGTAGCTTTTCCTTGGTCAGCATGTCGCCCAGTTGATTCACCACAGTGACTTTTTCAGCCTGTAGTTCAGGAATGCTGGACGCCACCAGATGCACAATCGCAGCGATCTGTGCATCGAGAAGTTTTTTGCCTGGGGTTAACGTCACCATGACCGAGGCGCTGGGCTCGCGCCGGTCACGCACAAACACCGATTGTTTGGGAATAGCCAAATGCACCCGCGCAGATTCCACACCTTCGATGTCAGCAATCGAACGCGCCAGCTCACCTTCCAACGCGCGATGATAACGGGCGTTTTCCATGAACTGGCTGGTACCGAAACCTTGATCCTTATCTAGGATTTCGTAGCCCTCCCCCTTTTTCCTGGGCAGACTCATGGTCGCGAGCTTCATCCGGATTTCATGGATTTGTTTTGGGTCAACCAGAATTTCGCCGGTCACTTCGTCCAGACGATAAGGAATGCCATCTTTGGCCAGCACTTCGGCAATCGCAGCAGCGTCGCCCGTTTCCAGTTTGCCGTACAGTAGTTTGTAATCATCGACCGACAAGGTCCACATCAGGATGGCAATAACCAGTACCAACGCAGCACTGATACCCACCAGCAGTTGTATCTGCTTGGGGCGCGGCAAAGTACCGAATTTTTCCTGCATTTCCAGCAGGTTTTGCATCCGCGAGCGATCGCCGCTACGACCAGCAGAAGTTGTGGGAAGCGTATTCGAAATAGTCTGCAGCTCTCCCCCAGCGGTTGCAGTCGCGGGCAAGTTCTGTGCTTCGGATGGATTATTAGTACCTGGCGTAGCCATGTTATTTGCCTTTTAGATCAGTTTGCACTACACCGACATGCTCATGATGGTTTTGTAGGCATCAATCAATTTATTGCGCACTTCCACCGTGGCGGTGAATGCCACGCCGGCCTTTTGCGATGCCACCATCACCTGCGGCAAATCAATGCCGGGCTCACCCATTTCAAATGCAGTTTTGAGTTTGTTGGACTCTTGCTGCAAACTGTTGACGTTACTCAGGGCGCCTTTAAGCAACTGCCCAAAATCCAGACGCTGGGTTTGTTCCACCCCGCCGATGTCCGCTGCATCCAAAGGCATCATCTGCGTCTTGCGCGACGCTTCTGCGGCCATTTTCTGCATGTCTGCCAGCATGCTGCTGGCGCTGATTTTGTTGGTCATCATACGTTCTCTCCTTCCGGTCCTTTAGTAATCACCGTAGGCACCGGGAACATCCAGTCCGGCCTCCCGCATACGGGCCAGTTTGTAGCGCAGCGTGCGCTGACTGATGCCCAGTCGCTCCGCTGCGGATTTGCGACTGCCACTGCTGTGTTTCAACGCTTCCAGAATCAAGTGGTATTCGCGATTCTTTAAATTGGCTCCCAATTCCGCACCCTGGGTCAGATCAACATCATCCTCGTCATCCAGCTCGGACATCGGCTCGTCGTCCATGGCCTGCATCGTAACCGGCGAGCTGTTCATCTTGCCGGGTTCAAACATGACGTGGTCAACATCGATCACACCATTGGTTTGCAAAATTAGTGCTCGTTGCGACACATTCTCCAGTTCACGCACATTTCCCGGCCAGGAATGTGACATCAGCTTGGCTTCGGCAGCCGCCGTCAAGGTGGGAACCGGGCGGGTCGCATCGGTGAAATGCCGCGTCAGCAGGTAACGCATCAGCGGAATAATGTCGCGGGGACGATCGCGCAAGGATGGCAAATGCACGGGAAAAACATTGAGTCGGTAATACAAGTCTTCGCGGAAACGTTTTTGCGCCACTTCCTTTTTCATGTCACGGTTGGTGGTGGCCACCACCCGCACGTCCAGCGGAATAACCTTGTTGCCGCCCAGGCGCTCCACTTCACGCTCCTGCAACACGCGCAACAATTTGGCCTGCAGCCCCATGTCCATTTCGGAAATTTCATCCAGCAACAAGGTGCCGCCATTGGCCAGTTCAAATTTACCCGGACTGGATTTATAGGCACCGGTAAACGCACCCTTCTCATAACCGAACAACATCGCTTCCAGCATATTTTCCGGAATGGCGGCACAATTGAGCGCGACAAACGGCCCCTTGGCTCGCGGTGATGAATTGTGAATCTGGCGGGCGAACACTTCCTTACCGGTACCACTTTCGCCGGAAATCAGCACCGTCGCATCCGAACCAGCAACCCGATTCACCAGCGCCAGCACTTCCTGGGTACGCGGATCTTCGGCAACAAGATTGGAACCAACCTCGTCGTCCAGCGGCATGTAGCGAGCCACCATGTTGACAATGACTTCTGCCTCAAACGGTTTCACCAGATAATCCACCGCACCATCCTGCATGGCCTCAACCGCTTTCTGGATAGTGCCGTAGGCAGTCATCAGCACCACGGGAATCTCCGGGTATTGCGCGCGAATTCGTTTTAACAACGTGTGGCCGTCCATGCCGTCCATCTGCACATCGGAAATGACAATGCGGACATCGTCATTTTCCAGCACATCCAGCGCCGCACCGCCGTTGGCAGCCTCGATAACGCGATAGCCACCCATTTTTAACGTATCACTCAGTGCCTCGCGCAAATCAGCATTGTCTTCGACGATCAGTACGCTGGATTGGCTCATGTTTCTCTCCCTTACTTGGACGCGGCTTGTGACTGCGCTTCGCGCTGTTCGCGATGAATCGGTAAACGAATAATGAACGTACTGCCTGCGGCAGACGTTGATTCCAGCCACATGCTACCGCCATGGCCTTGCACCACCGCCTGTGCGATTGCCAGGCCCAGCCCGGTTCCTTGCGCACGCGTGGTGAAATAGGGTTCAAAAATTTTATTGACGTTTTCGGCAGGAATGCCAGGACCATTGTCGGTAAACACAAAGTCGATCGATGCCATGCCGCTATGCTGATCCGCTGAACGAATCACCACCGAAATTTGCGCATCATTGGCAATCACCTGTATTGCGTTATCCACCAGGTTTTGCATAACCGAAAGCATGGCATCGACGTTGACATACAGCGTGCAATCGTCCGCCTGATTGTCGATTTGCAGCGTGGCCTCGTCACTTTCTACCCGTGATTCGGCGTTGCGTTTAAACGCATCGATCAGTTCATGCAGCGACATCAATTTGCGGTTATCACCGCTGCCCCGTGTGAAAGCCAGCATGTCCTCCACCACTTTTTCGAGATGCTTTAAGCGGTTCATGGCTTTGTTGGCGAATTTTTTTTGCGCCACGTCATCCAGGTTACCTTTGGCCAATTGCGAGGTGTACAGCAACGCTGCAGACAAGGGAGTGCGAATTTGGTGAGCCAGTCGCGCAGTCATATCGCCCATGGCGGACAGGCGCTTATAGCGATCCAGCGCCGTCAACAGCGCGCGGGTTTCGGTGACATCGTGGAGGTGAAAAATCTGGCCGGGCTCAGTACCAAGCGGACCGGTGGCAATACTGACCACGCGACCGCTGGTCAGCAACACTTCGCTACCTTGGGAACTGGAGGTGAATGCGCGTTGAATCACATCGCGCCACAATTGGCCCTGCAGGGGCTCACCCAGCAACTCAACGGCGACCGGATTACATTCAGCCACCACACCACGACCATCAATGACCACCACCCCGGCAGGCAAGGCTGACAGGACATTGGATAAACGGCTGGCCAGTCGTTCCTTTTCCTGAAGCTGTTCCAGGCGCTGATTATTGGCATCGATCAACTCCTGGTTGAGCTTGCCAATACGCTGTTCCAGGGTGCGGTAAGACTCGGTGAGATGTTGTGAAAAATCGTGGAAGATTTGAAAGGCATCTTCCAGACTTTTTTGCACATCGCTCGAGGCTGTGTTTTTAACCACGCATTGCTCCGCAAGGGTAGGTTTTCAATAACACAGCCCCGAGCAATATTTACGCCAGGACTTTAAATCTTTTTATTTCAAATAGTTACATCGCAAAGCACGAAACAAGTCAAACTCTTGACTCATCCAGCGCCCGCTGCAAGCCATACTTGCGCAACTTTTCAACCAGGGTGGTACGACGCATTTTCAGCCGCTTGGCCGCATGTGCCACCACGCCATCGGCATCTTCCAACGCCTGTTTGATCAGGTTGTACTCCAACGAACTCAGGTGCTCTTTCAGATCCAGACCTTCACGTGGCAAACGCGGCGAAGACAGCGGCTGGGCAAACAGCGACTCTTTCAGCTCGTTCAGCAAATCCGATTCCGGGGTGCGCGGCAGATTTCTCAACTGCACCCGCTCGATCACCTCGTCGTCATCCAGATCCATGTCAATATCATCCAACGGCACAACGACTTTGCTCACCGGGCGAAATTTTTCAGGCAGGTCGTTCACGTCCACCACGCCGTACGGATGCATGATAACCAGGCGCTCAATCAGGTTAGCCAGTTCACGCACGTTGCCCGGCCAGCGGTATTGGGTCAACGCCATCACCGCCGCAGGGGTCAAACGCACCGAGCCACGCTTTTCCGCTTCCATACGCGTAATCAGCTCATTGATCAGCAAAGGAATATCTTCCAAACGCTCGCGCAAGGGCGGCATCTCGATGGGGAACACGTTCAGGCGGTAGTACAAATCCTCACGGAATTTGCCATCCTCGATCAAACGCTCCAGATTACGGTGGGTTGCAGCCACGATGCGCACGTCGGCCACCATGCTCTTGTTGCTGCCCACGCGTTCAAACGTACGCTCCTGCAACACGCGCAACAATTTAACCTGCATGTGCAGGCTCATGTCGCCGATTTCGTCCAAAAACAGCGTACCGCCTTCGGCCAGCTCAAAGCGACCTTCGCGCGCATTGATTGCACCGGTGAACGCGCCTTTTTCATGGCCAAACAGTTCACTTTCCAGCAGGTCCGAGGGAATCGCACCACAGTTCACTGGCACGAAAGGCTTGTTTCGACGGGATGAGTTGTAATGCAGATTACGCGCAACCACTTCTTTACCCGTTCCTGATTCACCCAGAATCAGCACAGTGGCATCAGAGTCCGCCACCTGAGTCATCAAGTCACGAATGGTGCGCACTGCACGGCTGCTGCCCACCAGGCTGCGGAACAACTCAGGAGAGGAAGCTGTCTGCGCACCTTCGGTGTTGCTGGCGCGATAAACCAGAGCACGATGCAGAGTATCATTCAGCGCATTGTACTTCAGCGGAACCGTCAGCGTTTCAAAGCACTCAGCCTGCAGACTCATCTCCTCTTCGGACATATTCTTCGGAATACGCTTGTTTTTGTCCGCCAGACGAATGATCGGCAACACTTCGTCAAGTTCGCGAATACCGTTAAATACTTTGCGTGTCGTGGCGTCATCACCACATTCACCGAGTAAAACTACACCGATGTTGTTGGACTGCGTCAACGTCTCTTTCCAGTGGCGGCAATCCGTGATTCTCGCCTCCTGGTCCGCAAATTCCAGAATACCTTTATATACTTGTCGCTTCTGACTGTCGTCCTCGACCACTAAAATGGAAGTCTCATTATTTCGCGACATACTCTCCCTCATCGTAAGTTGAAAGTTCGGTGTATACGGCCAGGTTTTGCCGGAACGGCCACCGTCTGCACGATGGCTCTATTTCTGTTCACTAAGTAAAACATTAAACCCTTGCAATGTCAAAATGCCGGCACAACTTTTTTTCGCGGCTAAACCGTTGAAACGACAAGCGTCTTGAAAGTCACTGGCAAAAATAATAGCGCCATGAATATCTCACCACAAAATATTGGCCCGGTTGCTGCAGTTATAAAACCAGGCCATAGAAGCCTAGAGGACGTTGGAGCATAACAATAACAACACTCTAACACATTGTTAAATAAAGAATTAAAGGTGCAGGAAAATGATGACCGCTAAATTCACCCAAGAAGAGAGCAACGCATTCCAAAACTTGGTTCCCGTTCGATTCAGCATCAACGAGGACGATCCCCTGGAGTTGGTGCAATTCACCGCCCTGTTGATGGCCCACCTGGAAACCCCGCAAGAAATCACATTTGCATTGGTGGAATTTACCGAACCGGAAATCTTGGAGCACATCAGCAAACAGCCACAGAACTTTTACCTGGTTGGTCTGATTTGGCTCAACGCCGTCAAGCATCTCATCAAGAAATATCCCGCATCCGCCTTCCCCTACGAGATGCTTAATCTGCCGCTGATGTTCCAGGAGTGGAACTGGCAGTACGATTTAACCGCTGAGTGGAAGGAAATTTACCAGACACTACTGGCCCGTGCCGAAGAACTGCCACCCAGCATAGAAGAGCACGTCCACTTGGCCGTTCAACTGTTCTGCATTGAGTCCATTTTTAGGAAAGACACGCCCTCTCCGTTTGAGGCCATGACCCAGCGCCTGCAATCTGCGTTGCCAGCCCGCCATTGCAACGAAGCCCTGATTTCCATGGGGATGATTTTGGGTCGCAACGGCTGGTTGTCCGGCTACTAACATAGCAAAAATAGTCCGTTTTACACACACCTGCACTGTGCAACCGCCCCTTAGGGGGCGGCTTTTTAAAGCAAAATCAGCCCCCTGCCGTTAACCGCCTATATCGTTTGGGCGTTTTATCATGATGACACAACAACCGCATGGCAACGGGGGGATGCCCCATGATCCATCGCACTTAAATCAACTGCTGCAAAAGGGCATTGACGCCCATCGCCAGCATCGGCTTGATGACGCCCGTAAAATATACGAACTCATTCTGCAGATGAATCCCAGCCATCCCCAGGCAGCCCACTATCTGGGACTGATTGAACGAGAGCAAAACCAGCTCAGCCACGCCTGCGAACTGTTCGAAATTGCCCTGACTGGCACCCCGGACGATGCGGCCCTGCATTACAATCTGGCACTCACCCAACAACAACTCGGCCATCGCGAATCGGCCATCAAACACTACCATCGTGCAACAACGCTGCAACCCAATTTCCCCCAAGCCTATAATAATTTGGGCGTCATTCTGCAAGAATGCGGTCTGCAAGAAGAAGCGGCCAAACAATTTCGCACTGCCTTAAAATACGATCCCAGACGGGCAGAAACCTATTTCAATCTGTCGCGAAGTATCCGTTACCATGAAGAAAATGATGACATAGTTCGCATACAAGGATTGCTTAAACAAAATCAATTAAGCCAAAGCGAGACATCCAAGCTGCACTTTGCTTTGGGAAAAATTTTTGATGATTTGAAAAAATACGACATTGCCTTTGAGCATTACCGACAAGCCAATTTGCACAGCCCGGCCTATTTTGACCCTGACACATTTCGCGGTTTCATTGATGACTTGTGTGCCACTTTCAGCAAAGATTTTTTTGAGCACCATCGCTACTTTGGCAACAGTGATCGACGCCCAACTTTTATTGTCGGCATACCACGCTCGGGTACCACCCTGGTAGAACAAATACTTTCCAGCCACTCCAAGATCTACGGCGCTGGCGAGCTGGATTATTTCAATACCATTGCCGCAGCCATTCCTCGCATCACAGGAACGTCGAGCCTCAGGGAAGCCTACGCCCAATTTGATCGGAATCTGAGCTATCAAATCGCCAGGAACTACATCCACAACATAAACCAGCTTGCGCCATCTGCTGAAATTTTTATCGACAAGGCACCGCTTAATTTTCTGCATCTTGGCTTAATAACCCTAGTATTCCCAAAGGCTCGCATTATTCATGTAAAACGGGACCCTGTAGATACCTGCCTATCGTGTTATTTCCAAAACTTCAATGAACAACATGCCTATGCCGCTGATTTAAACTCACTGGCGAGTGTCTATGAGCAATACCAAAAATTACAACAGCACTGGCAGCAGCATCTGCCAAACACCATATACACCGTAGAGTATGAAAATCTGGTCGGCGACACCGAATTGGAAAGCAGGAAGCTTATTCAGTTCCTTGAACTCGACTGGGAAAGCAACTGCCTGGACTATCACCGCCAATTGCGCCGTGTTTCCACCGCCAGCAGTTGGCAAGCCAGACAACCTGTCTACAAACGCTCGGTCGCTAGATGGCGTCATTATGAAAAACACCTCCAGCCGTTAATGCATCTGAGGAAGTAGTCCTGGCACCTGGCTTGCAGCCACACTGCCATGGCCACACATCAACAACTCGCATCCTATTTTCAACAAGCCATACAGCTGCATCAGGCCGGACAATGGCAGCAGGCTGAACAGCAATATAAAAAAATCCTGCAATACATTCCATCGCATCCTGACACTCTGCACTACCTTGGTTTGTTAAAACACCAGACGGGAGATTCGCGTCAGGCACTCAAACTAATGCTGCGCGCCAAACAGCAAAGCCCCAATGACGGTGAACTGTGGTTCAACCTGGGCGTCGTGCATCAGGCGCTGATGGAAATCAACGAGGCCATGGCGGCCTATAAAAAAAGCAGCACACTGCAACCACAGCACGCCATGAGTTTCAACAATCTGGCCAGCTGCTATCAGCGTCTGCACGACATACAGCAAGCAGAAAATTTATTTCGCCACGCCCTGACCCTGGACCCCAATTGTCTGGAAGCAAAAAACAATCTGGCCAATTTGCACAAAGACAAGGGACAACTGGGTTTGGCCGAACAGTTATATCTCGAAATCCTGCAGCGCGTACCAACCAATGCCGATGCCATGAACAATCTGGCCCTGGTTTATCAGCGACGCGGTGAGGCCGGAAAGGCCCATGCGCTTTACAGCCAGGCACTCGCTAACAATCAAAACTTAAACAGCGCACGCTGTGGCTTGTTAATGAATTTACATTACCTGGAAGCCATCTCTGCCGACGAAATATTTCAGCGGCATCAGCAATTGTCAGCCCACTTTGAAATGGCCAAGCAATTTCCCAGTCGGCAGATAGATGCACGGGGACGGAGGTTGCGCATCGCCTATCTCTCGGCAGATTTTCGCACCCATTCTGTGGCGTATTTCATTCTTCCCATCCTTGAACAGCATGATCGAAGCCGCATGGAAATTTTTGCCTATGCCAATCACGGCAAAGACGATACTGTGAGCGAAAAAATCCGTCAGCGCGTGGAGCACTGGCGTCCTATTGCACAACTGGATGATGATAAAGTTGCGCAGTTGATTGCTGAAGATGGCATCGATATTTTAGTCGACTTGGGTGGACACACCGCCAACAACCGCATTCCGTTACTGGCGCGCAAGCCGGCGCCAATCCAGGTCAACTACCTGGGCTATCCGGACACTACCGGTCTGACACGCATGGATTATCGTCTGGTGGATGAGTGGACTGATCCGACATCAGCACCATTGCACGCCAGCGAAACACTGGTGAGATTGCCGCAAGGATTTCTCTGCTATCAACCGCCCGGCGATTTCCCTGACGTCTCGCCTCCCCCATTTTTGCAGAATGGGTATATTACCTTTGGCACATTTAACAACACTGCCAAAATCTCCCGCAGACAAATCCACCAATGGGCGCAACTGCTGAATACAGTTCCACACAGCCGCCTGTTGCTGAAGTCCTCTGCGTTTCATGACACCATCATGCGTGAATCACTGACCCATGCCTTTGCCGAACATCATGTCAACGATGATCGATTGATTTTGCAGGGACATACCTCATCCACCGCCGAACATCTGGAAACCTACGGGCAAATGGATATTGCGCTGGATACCTTTCCCTACAATGGCACAACTACCACCTGTGAAGCACTGTGGATGGGCGTACCTGTGATTACGTTAGCGGGGGATAGACACTGCTCACGCGTAGGCTTCAGCCTGCTACATCAGGTTGGACTTGGGGAATTGGTGGCCACGGATGAAAACCAGTACCTGACCATTGCCTCGACCTTGGCAAAAGACAGCACAAAGCTGACAGCCATACGTCAAACATTACGCCAACAAATGCAGAACAGCCCTTTGATGAACGCCAAAGGTTTTACATCCGCATTGGAGAATACATACGAGGAAATGATAAAAGCAAAAGAGGATTAACGACCGTAGGCAGCCACGGCCTGGCGACCACGACCAATGTCTTGACTTTGCGCCGACAGCGATTTGATTTGTTTATTACCCAAATCGACAATCAGCAAATTTGTAGCCTGTATCTGGCTAACCAAATCCGCCGCATGAGATATTGTTTCAGGTTCGGAGGGTAGATCACCGTGATTTTGCAACAGCGTTACGCGTTCAATCTCAAGCAAGGCAACTTTGTCCCACTCATCCTGCGTTGCATGCTCAAGCATGGATTGTGTCAACACCAGCACCTGCTGCATGACATCACAATACACGCACACTAGCTTGTCATCATTCATGCCGGTTTACTCTGTCGCCACAGGATTATCAGTCGGCTTGCCGCTTTGCGCCTGTCCGACTTCATCCCAGGCCGTTTTAATATTTTTCAACAACCCTGCCACTTCATCCAGCATGGCAACATCGTTTTGCAAATTGGCCTCAACCAGGCGTCGCTGCATATAGTCATACAGCGCTTCAAGATTAGCTGCTATCTCGCCACCTTTTTCAAAGTCCAAACTGGCGCGCAAGCCTTCGATGATGGAAATAGACCAGCTAATATAACTGCCTTTTTCCTTGATTTCTTTGCGCGTCATATGTCCCTTGGCAATGGCGATCTTATCCAGAGCACCCTCCATGAGCATTTGGATCAAACGATGAGAGCTAACTTCTGTAGCATCCAGCTTGGCGCTCATCTTGCCGTACTGTTTGAGCGCATTTTGCGCATTTACAGGATTCATGCAACCTCTCCTCTATACGATACAGTTTTACGGCAACGATCAGGATGCCGATAACAGACTGTTATCTCTGTTTATTCAAGTTCGCCAGTTGCTGAAACTGACCGGATAGATACGTACTGGTACCATTTAGCTGAGCTACCAACGAATCCATCGCTCCAAATTTCTTTAACAGACTCGCCTGCATTGATTCAAGGCGAGTAGACAATGTCTTCCGATCCTCATTAATGTCGTCAATCTGGGATCGATATGACTTAGTTTTAGCATTTAGCGTGCCATTCGTTAGCAATGCATCATCAAGGAACTTGTTCAATTCTTTAATGACTCCGACATGCGGTGTTGTCGCGCGCACATAGACAGAACTCGTGCCGGTGTACTGAATTTCCACACCAGCATACGTGCCGCTACCGGTCAAAACCTGTCCCGCCCCCGTAGCCGCAAACGTAGTTCCTGCCAACCCTTGCCCCTGAGTTGAAACTCCACCGGCACCGCCCAAGCCAATATCTGCGGCCAGCGTTCCGGTGGTGGAAACCACGGTGACATTAGAGGTTGCGCCAAAACTCGTCGAATAAAACTCCAATTTGTTACTGGTGCTGTTGTAGCTGACCTTCACATTTTTACCAACAGAATCGACTGTCAGACGTGTCTGGATAGCAGCAGCCAATGCATCACCATCAGCATAAGCACTGGCGGGAATGGTAATTGTGCCAGTGTTACTACCATTCACATTCAACACAAATTGATTATTACCTGAAGTCACCGTCGTGGTACTCAACGCGGCGGCAATATAATTCCCCTGGGTTGAGTTACCACCCAATGTTCCGGCAATATCTTTCCCGGCTGTTGCCACACCCGCAGCGCCACCCACACCAGTGTCCGCAGCAAATGTTCCGCTGGTGGATGACACTGTCACCGCAGATGTGCTGCCATAGTTTTTATTGGTGAACTCCAATTTATTGGTGGAAGCGTTATAGCTAACTAACACATCTTTGCCAACGGAATCTGCATTGAGCTGGGTCTGAATTTCAGTCGCCAGTGTTGAACCGCTATATACTCCGGCTGCGACAGTAATCGTTCCCGTGGCAACACCGTTAACGTTCAAAACAAAACTGTCATTACCCGCACTAATCGTACTGTTGGCTAATACATCGGCAACGTACGTGCCCTGGGTTGCCGCCTGGGTAATATTGATTGGAATCGATCCCGCATCCATGCCCGAAGGTAATTTGTTGTAACTCACACTAGAACCGCCGGGTTTTGAATATCCCCCGGCAAAAACCATTCGCACATCTTCCAGATTTGCACTCAGCGCCTTATCAAGTTTGGCAGAATCAAGCTGCAATGAACCATCACGCTGGGTGGTAATACCCAAGCTCGCCAACGAATTGTAGGCACCTGTCTGCGAACCGAATGCTTGCCCCATAATTCGGCGAATACCGCTTTCGATATTGCGCACCGCCGAGTCGCCCAAAAACACGCCTCGATCACCTGTTTCCGCATTATAAAATGACAGCTGTTTTAGCGTGCCGACCAAGCCATTAAATGAGTCAACGAATTTTTGCACACCCGAAGTAATTGCGGTGGTATCAGCCGCAACAGATAACACACCCTTGGTACCCACCTGAGCACTTTTCAGGTTGATCGTCACATCTTTGATCACGTCGGTAACAACGTTGGTTGCGCTATGAACGATCAGTCCATCAATCGCAATTTCCGCATCTTGCGCCAGCGTGTTTTCATCCAAATTCATTGCAAAACCAGCGCTGCCGGTATCTTTGTCAAACGCCAGCATGGAAAGGCCAGAGGAATCGGTATTATTGCCATCATTGTCCACGGTGCTGATGCGCATTGCATTGGCAGCCCCGGTGCTGGAGGTCAAGCTCAAACGGTAATTACTGCCGTCATAGATAATGTTCGCGTTAACGCCGACATTGGCTTTATTAATCGCATCGCGGATTCCGGAGATACTGCCGTCGGTAATATTTATCGTTTTTGCAGTTTTGCTTGGGTTCGCAGTGAACGTCGGCGGCGCAGCGGCATTATCCCAGGTGCCAAAATCGATGGTGATGCTGCCTGTACCAATTTGACTGCCAAGACTGGTTAACCCAGTGCCGGCTTTGGTGGCCACAGAGTGGGCCTGAGCCAGCTTGGATACTTCAAGCGAATAATTTCCTACTGCGGCACCCTTGGCGGCAGAGGCGCTGAAAATCGCACTTTGCGATGACGATGCTTTGATAGAGGTAAATGATGATGCGTATTTAAGCGCACTGAAAGACATCTGAAAATCGGACAACGCACCTTTCAGTGTACCCAACGAAGTCAACTTCGCCTGAATATCAGCTTCCTTACGATTGTAGCGATTGGTTTTAGGCGCGCCTTCAGCAGAAATTAGTCTATCAACCAAACCACCTACATCGATCCCCGAACCTACGCCAACAGATGAAATACCCATAATCAGTCACCTCTACTCAGACCGATTGACCGCACCATTGCTGCGCGTAAATCCGTCTTTATTTCAAATTCCCACTCATTGCTACCTAATATCTCAGCAATGTAGATGCCAATTATGCTATTTCCTGGAATATCCCGCCCTGGCTGTCTTTTAGACGCTTGGCCAATGCAACCGCTTCTTCAGAAGGAATCTGGCGTATTACTGTATCGGTTTCCTGATCGATAACCTTCACTAAGGTTTGACCAGTAACCTCTTCAATACTGAATTCCAGATTCAGTTTCTGGGAACGTGCATAATCTGCCATCCTCGCCACCGACTCTTCCAGGACAGCAGCTTGCTTCTGCTTGTCTTGCGCGTCTGTCGGATTCGACTTGACCATCGTGTCCTGAACCACTGGTTTAGCGTCCATATTCACCGAGGGCTGATGATTCGCTGCCGTCGTTGATGAACTTGCCTGGGGCGTTTTCAACAACACGGCCTGCTGTAATTTAATTTCGTTAGCCATACCTGCACCCATCCTTTACGTAAAAAAGGGGGAGAGGCCACAGGCCTCCCCCCCCCTCTTATTATTTTTTAATTATCTAAGCAAACTCAACACGTTTTGTGGTATCTGGTTGGCCTGGGCCAACATCGCAGTACCAGCTTGTTGCAGAATCTGTGAACGTGTCAACTCTGAGGTTTCAACCGCAAAGTCGGCGTCACGGATCCGCGAACGTGCACCACTCAAGTTCTCAACGCTGGTCTCAAGGTTGCGGATGGTTGCTTCGAATCGAGATTGCAACGCACCGAACTTCGCACGCTGAGAGCTTACCTGAGCTAGGGCCGCATCTACGGTGACCAGAGCTTCGTTAGCACCCTCTACAGAGCTGATATCCATCAAACCAACTTCGTTCAGAGAAGATGCCTGAGCAACCAACGTCAGTACCTGCTGGCTCGCACCACCCACTGCAGTAAACGACTTGTTGGAGTTGAAAGTTACCTGACCAGTAGTCACGGCAGTCTCTGCGAGAGAGTTAGCTGCCAGTGTTACCGAACCGGGAGTGGTTGGATCAGTCGAGGTAACAACCACGCCACCTGAGTTAGCAAATGTTGTATCAGTTACGGTAATGTTTGTGCCTTCATAGTTGGTCAGTGTAATACCCTTACCATCAGCGTCAACAGTAGCCACAACACCTGTGGTAGCAGAATGGTCATTAAAGGCTGTTACTGCGGCAGACAAAGACTCAACACCAGTCATAGCGTTCAGGCTGAAGCCGATAGTCTTTGCAGTCACGTTATCAGATTGAATCGTCAACTGATACGAACCTGCAGAAGTGAAAGACAGCTTGGTTTCGGTGATTGCAGTTGCAGTAACACCGGTATCGTCTTTCACCAGATTGACGTTTTGCGCAATGACTTTAGCGCTATCACCAGCGGTAACAACCACGTTGCTGGTACCTTCAGAGCCAGATACAAACACCGCAGAGTTTACCGAATAGCGACTTACAGAACCAACACTGGAACCAAAGCCAGAGATCTGGTAGTTACCATACTGGTCAGTTTTGAAGTTGTTAGTTGTAGCCACAATTACTTGGTTAGCATTCGCGCCAACCTGGAACAAAGAAGTTGTGTTGCTACCATCAAGCAGTTTGGTACCGTTAAACTCAGTAGTTTTTGCGATACGATTCAATTCTGCGCTCAGCTGAGACACCTCAGCCTGCAGTGCTTGACGATCAGAGTTGGAGTTAGTGGCGTTAGCAGACTGTACAGCCAGCTCACGCACACGCTGCAGGATGTTACCTGCTTCTTGCAAAGCGCCTTCAGCTACCTGAGACAGTGAAATACCGTCGTTGGCGTTACGCGCAGCAACGGTCAGACCACGAATCTGGGAAGTGAAACGCTCAGAAATCGCCAAACCTGCCGCGTCATCTTTGGCGCTGTTGATGCGCAAACCAGAAGACAAACGCTGCAAGGAAGTACCCAGTGTGCTCTGAGATTTATTCAGATTACGCTGGGAGTTCAAAGACATCATATTGGTATTAATAATTTGAGGCATGATTGCTTCTCCTCATTGTAGGGTGAACCCGGTCGGGCCTGACCCTAAGACGCTACTTAGCGGATATACGCATCTAGTGCATATTCACCGCTCCCAGCTAGGTTATCGTTCCCTGAAGATCAATCTTGAATAAACCTGAGAACTTTTTTGCCGTAGCGGCAAATCATTGCCTCCTACCCACAAAAACAAATAACGCATTGTTTAATATTGTTTTTTCAAAGAAGAGCAATAGTTAAAAACATAAAAAAATGGCCGTTTCGGCCATTTTTATGCGTTAGTATGTGATCCAAATCACTCTGTTACTGTAGTGGTCAACTAATTCCGGACAGTCGTTTAAGTTTTTCTTCTTTCGCCGCAGGCGAAAGGCCATCATTAGCCGCATGAGGACGCCGCTGGTTATAGTGCGCCATCAGGTACCAACCAATATCC